>NZ_CP026118.1:300000-600000 GCF_004101865.1 Halobacillus litoralis | reverse complement strand
GAAACTTTATCCTTAGCTTCTCAATGGCTCCAAGTGTACGAGCAGTTCTGGAGTAAGTGATTCGATATTCTTGAAGAAGAGTTATGGAAAGCGAAAAAGGACGAACATTAAATAAGGGAAAGGGATTTTTATGGAAAATTTATCTACTACAACTTTAAAGATGAAAAGAGAGTTCGGTGTAGCACCGGAAAGGGTTTTTGATGCATGGTTGAATCCTGACATGATGAGAAAATGGCTTTTCACGTTGGAAGGAACAAATAAGCTGACACAAAATGATCCACAAGAGGGAGGGACATGGGAAGTGATCGACCATAGGGATGGCGTGGACTATCGTGCGATTGGAAAGTATCTTGAAGTGGATCCTCCAAAAAAGCTTGTATTTACGTTTAAAATGCCCCAGTTCAGCGAATTAGAGGATATAATAACAGTGGAATTAAAAGAAATACAGCAGGGCTGTGACATGACATTCACTCAACTGATTCATGTAGCTCATGAAGATGACTGGACAAAAACTGATGTTGAGAAAGCTCTTGGAGAGTACCATGATGGCACTGAACATGGATGGAATTTAATGTTCATGGGGCTGAAGGAACTGGTGGAAACAGGAAAAATCAGCTACAAAGGATAATCATAGGAACGATACGAAAATCCCTCATTCAGTAAACTGCTCGTAGATCAATGAATGGGGAATCATAGAGTGCTGGGAGGAATGAGAATGAATAGTGAGATGGAGAAAGAATTCGAGAAATCCAAATCAAAAGATAAACAGGAACGTTATGAAGCGTACCATAACATTTTAAATGAGACAGAACACGAAGTTGATTGGGCTTATGAAGTGTGGGATCAATTACTGGAGGATCTGACTCATAAGGATAACCATCAACGGTCAAGAGCAGCCCAGTATCTGGCGAATTTAGCGAAAAGTGATCCGGAAGCAAGGATGCTGAATGATTTCCCTAAGCTATGGGAGGTAACGAAAGACGAAAAGTTCGTTACAGCCAGACATAGTTTACAGTCGATCTGGAAGGTAGGACTGGCTGGCAGAGAGCAGCGGGATATGGTTATGGAATACATGGAGCACCGTTTTCAAAATTGCACAGAAGAAAAAAATTATACCCTCATCCGATCAGATATCCTCCAGAATATGAGACAGCTTTATGACCATTTGGAAGAAGAGGACATTAAGCAGACAGCCCTGGATTTAATTGAAAATGTAGAGGATACGAAATACGCAAAAAAATATAAGGCAATCTGGAAATAGATTAAGAGCACTTATGAAAAAGCGAATAGGCATCGGGCAAAGCGCATACGGTTCTAATAAGAGTCGTGTGCGTCATCTGTTTTCTGATTTTTAAGCTGTACCCTATAAAAACCGCATGAGAGGCGCTTTCTTCCGGTTGAACCTTTTCTGAATCCATACATACGGTGACCAAAACTCCTACTTTTATCTCGGTTAGCAGTTGAAAATAAGTCGAACCTCTTATATGATAATGTCTATAAACACAGTTTTAGAGATTTGTATTTCCCTAGAGGAGTGAGCGAATGTTAAAAGAATCTGACTTTCCCACAGAAGAACTAAAAGAACAATGGATTAAAGTGCGGAACAAAAAACTGGAAGAGATGGCACAATATCTTCAAAGGTATTTTCATCTTACGAAGGTCAGAGAGAATCAAAGCAGTTATGAAGTTCAAGGTTATTTTTATCAGCCGGGTTTCGGTGAGGTAAGAATGGCATTTGAATTCAGTTATGAAAATGTAGCGAAATTCACCGACTTGTTTGACGAGCCAGTCGAAGAACAAACTTAAGTCATCGGGAGAGGAATCCAGGGTTTTCAGGCGGGTTCCTATCTTGTTCGCATATGTGAACCTAAAGAAGCGCCCAGAGCTGTGAAAAGCTCTGAGCGCTTCTTTTTGTTGATTCTGTGACAAAGGCCGTCACGGCGAGGATCGTCTTAAGCTTGTCGAGGCTGATCAAGGCGCTTACGCTTTTGTTACATCCAGCTCCAGCGCCTAGCCTCTCGAGGTCTTAAGTCAATCCTCTCTGTGACAAAGGACGTCACGGCGAGGATCGTCTTAAGCTTGTCGAGGCTGACCAAGGCGCTTGCGCTTTTGTTACATCTTTTGCTCGATTCGTTCAATGGTTTGGGTCAAATCTTCATGGATGACATAGTCGAATAAATGATCTTTATCTGTTGGTTCGTTGTTGATGATGACAGATGTTGTCTGTTGCTGATCCAATGCGTAGTATGGCAGTAAATTGAATGGAGTCACAAGAAGGGATGTGCCCATAACGAGTAAAAGGTCTGCTTTATTGATCATCGCTTCTGCTTCGTCGTGCGCTGTGATCATGTCACCGAACAACAGCACATCTGGTTTCAATACATGCCCGCAGTTGTCGCATTTAGGTACTTGGACTTTCATTACTTCTTCAAGTGAGAAGGAGCGGCCACAATGCGGACAACTGGAGCGATTGAGGGTACCATGGTATTCAAGTACGTTTGAGCTTCCAGCCAATGTATGGAGCCCATCGACGTTTTGAGTGATGACAGAAACGCCGCGTTCGTGATTTTCCAGCTTTTGTATGAACTCGTGTACAACATTCGGTCGGTAATTTTTCAAAAGTTTCATTCGGAAAATGGCTTTATATTTTTTCCAGAAGTCTTCTGGATCGTGAAAAAAATAATCAGTCGACATGTAAAATTCTCTCGATTGATCTTCCGCCCACAACCCTTCACTTGAGCGAAAATCAGGAATGCCGCTCGCAGTCGAGACTCCTGCTCCTGTCAGGACTGCAATATTTTCTGCACTTTTCAGATGGAGAGCTATTGTTTCGTGGATAGAATTATATTCCATTATTGTTTGTTGAATCCTTTGTTTTTGATGATACCTGTGACGTCCATCCGCATCGGATTAGTGAAACGTCTGAGCATCTGGTCTGTCCACGAGTCATGGCGTGTGTTCGTCTTACGGGATTGATAATAAGCGGCAATCGATTCATCAAATTCGTTCAAGGTTTCTTTATGATCACGGTATTCATTTTCAAAATAAATGGCTTGCTTCGGTAAACGCGGTTTCTGGTCGGGCTGGGCGTCAGGAACGCCGAGTACCATGCCGAAGAGCGGAATCACATGCTTCGGTAAGGAGAGGATTTCATCCACACGGTCCAATTGATTACGGACACTTCCTATATAGCACATTCCGAGTCCCATGGATTCCGCTGCAATCGCTGCATTTTGAGCAGCAAGGGCAGCATCGATCGCAGAGACTAGAAAATGCTCGCTATTTTCCAGGTTCGGTGTCATTTGTTCATATTGTTCAGGTGTGGCATTCAAGGTATGGCGGTGTAAGTCAGCACAAAAGACCAGCAGATGGCCATTGTCTTTCACATAGTTTTGGCCGGTGATTTCAGCAAGTTGGGCTTTCTTCTTTTCATCGGTCACGCCGATGATGCTGTATGCCATCATATAACTGGAAGTGGAAGCTTGTTGAGCAGAGGAAAGGATAGCGTCTAATTGTTCCTCTGTTATCGCTGTATCTTTGAATTTGCGAATGGAGCGGTGTTTATGTATGGTTTCAATCGTTTCGTTCATCATTGATCCTCCTACTGATAATTCCACATGGAGGTTACGTAGGCCGGGTCTTCACCAGCATCCATGGGAGTACTTATGATTTTCAACTGTTCTTCATCCATAAAAGTAACATCATGAATCGTGTATTGGTAATGATTCGGTTTCAATAAAAGTTGATTGTCGGCAGCTTCCAATTCGACAGGCTCTAATGTAGACAAGTCTACAACAGTCAGTTGATGTTTTGCCCCCCCAGCAGTGGCACGTTCAAAAAGAAAAGCTGCAAATTGGTTGTCGGGAGAGATTTTTGTAGTCCTCCATGCACTCAAGTCACTCAGAAGAAAGGAATTCTTTTCACCGAAGTCGAGCAGTAAATGGGAACACCTTTCTTCATGACAGGCGAACTCGACGAAGAATTGGTCTTCTTTTATTTGGACGAAGGGAAGGTTTTGCAGCGTTTCTTCAGGCCGGTCGAAATTTTGCACATATTGAGACAGAATAGGAAAATCGTTGAATTGGAATGGATAAGAATTGCCCTGGACCGTCAGTTGTAACTTTTGTTCATCCTTCTCCGTCGCCGGTTCTTTTTCAACCTTTATTTCACCTTCTTCTACAGCGTGGACCTTCGCTGGATCTTCATCCTCTCCATCAGCATTATGATTGCAGCCGATGAGGATTAAGCAAAATGATACTATGATGAGACATGTTTTGTACATCATGATTCCCCTCACTTAGAAATTATTCTTTTCTACAGGATACCACAACAATAGAATGGTTTAGTTTTCAGAAAAACATTGAACCATGAAGGATTTTGTAAATGAATGAAGAATATATAATAAAGTATTGGAGTGTGAGGTGGTAAAAGTGGCGCAAGTGTTCAACTTCAACGAATATCAAATGAAGAGAAGCAGTGAAAAGAAGCTCCATGATGATCGGTTGGTTGTCGCTGTGTATCGCAGTGTGGTCTTCTATGTTCATATGTATATTGATGAAGATTATGAAAATCCTTCGGAACATCTGACTACGGATACGGATTTGAGAAGATTGTATAAAGGCGATCGAGGGAAGTTCATGGAAACGATGGAGGCACTTCGGAAGCACTGGGATCTCATAGCGGAAGAGGATGATTTTACTCACAGGAAAGAGTTTGAACATCTCTCAACCATAGGACACCTGTGTTCATATATAGAAAAAAAGGTGAAAGCTCTATAAGCTCATGATTACTCATGACTCATAGCTTTCACCTTTTTTATATTGACGATCCCTACATAAAACTGGATCAACCCTATCCCGAAGAGAACCGGTCCGATACTGCCAGCAAACAGCGTACTTATGAGGGTTTGAACCATCCCGAATCCCATCAGCATAAAATACTTCTCTGCTTTGAAGCAGAAATAGGACCCGGCCATTGCAGCAAGAGTCAAAAACAGTAGACTTGGCGCTATCCAAGAATTAAGTTCAATAAACTCCAAGAGTTAACCTCCTTTTTATCTGAATATTTTCTATTTTATAAATACTACCATGCAGTGAAGTGGGGTTTCAACAGTGAAAACAGTCTAGTTTTGGCGGTTTCTTGTCGTTAGCCCAATTAAGAGATTCCCGATCTATTTGATTGTAAAACGAAATGGTTCTGAGTGGCAGATCCATCGAATCAAAGGGATTCATAGCGGAAAAATATTCGCAGGTGGATAATTACGGAAAAAATGAAACATAATCAGGTTTCTTTGATATACTATATGTAACTAAAAGTTAGGAGCGATGTTTTATGACGAATTTAAACAAGCAATTTCCCATCCAACAAATAACCAATCACGGAGGACATCACTCGTAACGTCCTCCGAAATCTCAGGAGGAATGAAATGAAACGGACTGATTTTGATGTATTTTTTGAAGAACAGGTAGCAAGCGGTGAACAGGTCGGACGTATTTCCCGCCTCACCCATGGACTGTACACCGTTGTAACAGATGATAAGGAAATGAATGGGGAGGTCTCTGGTCGTTTTCACTATACAGTGGAACAGGATCGTGATTACCCGGCTGTAGGGGATTGGGTCGTATTCGATCCTTATGAAAATGGAGAACGAGCCAAAATCCAACGAGTCCTTGATCGTAAGACAATTTTATCTCGGAAGAAGGCAGGCGGGAGCCATAGTGAGCAAGTGATTGCTGCGAATGTCGAAGCCGTTTTCATCGTGACGGCTTTGACGCAGGAATTCAATTTACGTAGAATAGAACGCTACGTGCAGCAAATCTATGAAAGTGGAGCACGACCTGTAGTCGTCTGTACGAAAAAGGACTTGTGCGAAAATCCTGCGGAACAACTCGCTGAAGTTGAAGGGGTTGCCCCAGGTGTGCCTGTCTATGCCATCGATAATTTAACGAAAGATGGCATGAATGAGTTGCGCCAGGAATTACGGTCTGGAGAAACCATTTCACTAGTCGGCTCGTCAGGTGTCGGAAAATCCACGCTGATCAACGGTTTGCTGGGTGAAGAGATCCAATCGACGCAAGCAGTCAGAGAAGAAGACGATCGGGGACGTCATACAACGACCCACCGGGAGCTGTTTCAACTTCCAAACGGCACTTACATCGTAGACACTCCGGGTATGCGTGAACTTCAGCTGTGGGGTGATGAGCAAGGGATTGATCAAACGTTTTCCGACATTGAATCATTGAGCGCTGCTTGTAAATTCAGAGACTGCCGACATGAACAGGAGCCCGGCTGTGCAGTGCTCCATGCCATTGATGAAGGAGAGCTGGAAGCTGATCGTCTGAAAAGCTACAACAAATTAAAGCGTGAGCTGAAGCGGCTTGAACTGAAAGATCGCTACGGGACACACCGGACGAACCGGATGCTTCATGGTCCTAACGCGATTAAATAAACTTTAAGAGATGCCGGTGTCCGGTATCTCTTTTTCTTTATGGAGAGGGTGATTATATGCCGGATTGGTCCTATCATGTATTATTCAAACCCTGGCTGAAGAAGTTATCAACAAAAGCTTCCAGAGAATTCATACATAAAAACATGAACCGAATCGCTTCTTTACCAGGGGGGAGCGGGTTCATTCATTTTTTAGGAAGAGAAGAGATTTCGGACCGGCTGCACACTTCCATTAACGGTCTTCCTTTTTCAGGACCTGTTGGACTTGCCGGAAAGATGGATCCGCAGTTATCCGGAACGAAAGCTTTCAGTCAGTTAGGCTTTGGGTTCATAGAAATCGGACCCGTCACATTAGAGGAAGAACGACGTCCATTATATCCGAAAAGAACCCTCGCGAATCGGACCATCGCTTTCCCTGCGAGGGGCGAATCGATAGGACTGCAAAAGACGCTGGATCATCTTGTGCGGGATAATATCAGCCAGCCACTTCTTTTTCATTTGAAGGGTTCGCAAGAGGAAATCATGCACTTGGCTGACCAATTGCAGCCATACGAAGGGTTTTATAGTATTTCTTATCAACAAATGAAAAATGAATTGCATCCGACAGACTTGATGCTCCTGAATGAATATAAACCTCTTTATGTAAGGGTGCCAAGTCATCTGGTGGAGGATGTTCAACTTGAGGATGAGCTTAAATGGCTGTCTGGAATTATACTGGAAGAACAAGCAGGCGAAGATACCGTGATCAATAAGGAAAATCATAAGCATAGTTTAAAGAAATATCCGGGCTTACATAAAATCACGGTAGGTGGAATCCGTGAACCTGCGGATGCGATCGAATTGTTGGATGAGGGTGCGGACCTGCTCCTATTATCAAGTGAATACATCGATACAGGCCCTGGTTTGCCGAAGCGGATCTATGAAGCTTTAATTGATGAAAAAGGGGAGAGGGGGATTCCTGATACAGGGTGGAATTGGTATTTTCTCTTTGGGCTGTCGATCTTGCTCGGAGGCCTTCTGGCCTTGATGTTCAGTTTGACCTCGGTCATTCTTCCATATGATGAACATTTTTTAGGAATGACAAGAGAAGAGCTGCTGCTATTTAATGAGCGAATGATCTGGTTCATGAAACACGATCGCATGACCTTGGCAGGAACAATGATTTCCGGTGGTTTTATTTATATGATGTTGGCTGGATTCGGCGTCCGTCATGGACTGAGGTGGGCCAGGCAAGCCATTGACTTTGCAGCTATTACAGGTTTTGCAGGCATTCTATTCTTCATAGGATATGGATATTTCGATTGGCTGCATCTAGTGTTTTGGCTCGTTCTCCTTCCTATGTATATGACAGGGGCGATTCAATCACGTGGATTGAAAGAAACACCTTCCTCACCGAACCGGAAGAATAGTCGCGCATGGAAGCTTGGGGTATATGGCCAATTTTGTCTTGTAGTTTTAGGGTTTGCTTTTGTACTGGGAGGAATCATTATTTCGGTAATCGGGGTATCCAGTGTGTTTATCCCGACGGATATCCAGTACCTGTGCATGCCTCCAGATATGATCCAGGCTTTCAATGAACGGCTGATCCCCGTCGTTGCCCATGACCGGGCCGGTTTCGGTAGTGCCTTGATCAGTGTGGGCTCGCTCGTGCTAATGGCTGCACTCTGGGGGTTTCATGAAGGAAAACGATGGTTATGGTGGATGTATCTTATAGGAGGCATCCCGGCTTTTGCTGCAGGAATATTCGTCCATATCATGATTGGATATACAACATTCATTCATTTGCTCCCTGCCTATATTGCATTAGGTTTATACGGATCTGGACTCATTTTATCCTTCTCGTATCTGACAAAAAGATAAATGGAAGGAAAAATGAACTTCAGGAGTGGGAAAATGTTAGCAATCACCCGAGTCGTTTTGGCAGTCATATGTATCGGAATATTCAACTATGCGTCGATCACTGGAAATGATAATGTACTTTCTTACATGCTTTTATTTCCTGGTACTTTGATGCTCGTGACAGGTGCAGCAGAACTGAAAGTAAACCGATGGCGGTCTTTTCATTTATCGCTGCTGCATCTCTATTATTAGTTCTTATTTTCTCCATTTAACAGACACTTCTTGAAAAAGATCTTGGCTCATAGTTTCATTGATGTTACATATGAATATGGAAAATAAAGGTTGATTTCAGTGTCGTTAAGGTGTAATATTACACTTAACAATCGGGCGAAAGGGGGAGCAATGTGTCTTATTTATCAGAAGAAAAGAGACAGGCGATTTTCAAGGAAAGACTTGTCCACTTATGGAACGAAGGTTATTTGTCCGATGATGAATATGGGAGAGTCCTAGAGGCGCACCATTCAGATATCAATGAGCAACAATCTCTGCAAAAGCAGAAAGAGGCGATGAAAGTAGATAGAGCTGAACCGGTGGAGGAGGCTAAGCCGGAACCAGCAAAACCTGAGAAAGTGAAAAAAGTAAAATCAGCAGAAGAAATCCGTGAACGGAATATCACCTGGTCATTGATTTTAGGTGTATCACTGTTGCTTATTACAGGTCTGATTGTCGCTACGAGTCAGTGGAATCAGATGGGAGCCGGGATGAAAGTGTTCTCGCTGGCGTTTGTGTCGTTATTTTTCTTCGGGCTTAGTTATGTGACTGGAAGATTCCTGAAGATTACACAAACGGCCTTTGCTTTCTTGACTCTTGGAAGTTTGTTAATTCCTATTGCCATTGTGGCGATCGGTTACTTTGAGTTGCTGGGAAGCTATTTATCTCTATTCGGAGAGGGAAGGTATCTGCTCGGTTTCTTGGGTGCATTTCTCCCACTGCCGTTGTATGTTCGGATTGCTTTTGTCCATCAGTCGCGTTTATATGTGTGGATTTCCCTTCTGTTTCTATCGTTATCGGTAGGTTTTGCACTCGGGGCTCTTCCCTTAGCTACAGATGTTTTTTATTTATTGCTGATGGTCTTTAATGCAGGGCTGCTCGTTTTTCATGTGCGTTTCAAAGATTCAGAAAAATGGCAGTTATTCATGAAAGAATTTCCCCTGTATGCTCAGATGAACCTTGTATTATCAACCCTGCTTCTCTTGTTTTTCTTTGAGAGTGAAGTGTTCTACAGTTTCAATCTCTTATTGACGGCTGGTATTTACATGGCGATGGTCTTCGTCTATAAAACGAAAGAATACCAATTTGTCTTTTCGGTGATGGTTGTTTACGCCATTTATCAATTGGTGGAACATTCTCCTCTCCAGTCGCTGGACTTGACGGTGTATGCACTGGTTGGATTGATTTATTTAGGATTTGCCTATGCCTTCAGAAACCACAAGTTTGTGGAAAAAGTCTTTCGATACACGAGTGGAGTCGTCTCATTTTTCGCTTTTGTCTATATCAGTTATGAGAGCATTTTATTAAGAGGAGAAGAAGGTTCCTGGGTATTGTTGACAGCCTATGTCATCATCACCGCCAATTATTTGCTCCTTGCTAATTTAACTGGATACGTGGTAATCCTTTACATGACACCAGTGTTTTTCTTTATTACCCTTTGGCAGCTATGGGAGTTGACCGAAACAGGTCCGTTGTTCTTTTTCTTATTTGCAGGTGCTTCACTGGTGCTTGTGTATGTCGGCTTATGGACAGAAAATACCTGGTTGAAGGTGATTCAGGAAAGTACTTTTCATTTATGTCTGATGGTGATGGCTGGAGCAGTCGTCTATGCGTTGTATGAGATGATTTATGGTTACAGTGCACTCATGTTACTGCTCGTCAGCATCCAATGCTATCTGGTGAAAAGAAAGCACAGCAGCCACGATATCAAAATAACTGCTGTTTGGGGCCAGCCTATCAATTTGCTCCTGGCAGGGGCCATAATCTATGAACCTATGAGTGACAGGTTTCCAGGCTATGAAGAAAGTCTTTCCATGCCTTTTCATTATGCGGTCATAGGTGTCTTGCTTTTGATTGTTCATCTAGGCTGGAAGAGGGTTAGTGAAAAGGAGCTTTCCACAGCGACTTTTTACGTCAGCCAGGTATCCTACAGTCTTGGTATGGTCTTACTATTGAACAACACTCAAGTTGAAGGGGATGTGGTCAGACCGTTGATCCTGCTGGTTGGAATTGCCATGCTGTACAGTCTGGTCCAATTTGCAAAACAAACATTCTTATGGCTGCTCGTATCCCTGGTCACCCTGGCATTTTATGCTTCCCTGATGGATACATTAGCGTTGGATTCATTCTCCGCCCATTTCATCTATCTGGTCTTTGCGCCGGTGCTTCTTGTTGGCATCGGAGAGTTAGGAGAGAAGAAATGGCCGGGAATCAGGCCGTACTTTTATTGGCTTGGGCATGGATTGCTGCCATTGCTGATTGCTGTTTATTACTTAGATCAACTGGGCATTGGCAATGTTCAGCCATGGGTGTTGGTCATCCCGTTAGCTATATATATATTCAGCTCACTGAATACCAAGCATGAATGGGTAACCAGGCTGATGTTGTACGCGGGTATGACAACATTCTTTGTCATGATACTGACGAGTAAAGACTTTTACGGATGGGGCGTATCGATACCGTCCGAATTTGTCTATATCTTAACTAGTCTTTGTTTTGCAGTATTGTGGGGAGCAGTACCATTAGAATGGAGTCGCAGGATTGAATGGTACTTGATTCCATTTTCAATGATCGGGCTGATGGTGATCATAAACCAGCCAGGCCGATGGTTCTCCCTTGACTGGCTGGTTGTCCTTGGCTATGCAGTGCTGATCCTTTTCTTTTTACACCGGAGAGGGTGGACACTTGCCCGTTTCATTCCATTAATCCTGACGATCGGATTATGGGAAAAGGTAAGCATGGATTGGGAGAGGCTCACTTTTCTTACTATCATGGTAATTTGTATTGGCGTCCTTGTCACAGCCGGGCGTTACTTTCATAAATATTTGATCAGCCCGAAATATGAAGTGGATGCCTATTCATGGACGGCGCTTGTGTACATTGCTTACACAAACCTCACAACAATGATGGATGAGAATGTTTGGATTCAGATTACTCCGCTTCTCCTTCTCAGCTTGTGGCTCTTCATCAATGCCGGCAAATGGTCGAAGCCTATACTGCAGAAGATTTTCCATACTGCTGGTGCCGGATGTTTATATGCTAGCTATATTGTCGGACTGGTTGATCATCGCCATATGATACCGGACTTGATAGAAGCAGAGTTGCTCGTGTTACCTGTTCTCGTCGTTCTTTTCTTCTTGAAAAAAAGTACATGGAAAGAATATGCACCGATAATGAACCACGTTCAATTTGCAGTGCTATTGCTCATTGCTGCCTATTTGGTTATTGATGCTATCCGAAGTCACACCATCTGGGACGCATGGATCATCGGTGGGTTATCGCTGCTTTCTATGATTGCCGGTATGCAGTGGCGAATCAAATCTTACTTTTTTGTAGGAATGGGCGTCCTGATATTCAATGTGCTTTATCAAACGAAGCCTTATTGGGGCAATATGCCATGGTGGGTCTACCTGCTATTGGCAGGCATTATCCTGATCGGAATCGCCAGTTACAATGAATGGCAAAAACAGCAAACAAATGCGAGCAACCCTATCGAACGGAAACTGAAAGGGTTATGGGCGGCTCTGAAAAAATGGAACTGATTTTCAACGTTGACAAGCATTTAAATGATAGGGGGAAAGGTGATGGATACCAATCAGCTGAAAAAAATATTTGAGGATTTTGCCGCAATCGAGTGTGAAGGCTCGAGTCTATTATACAAAACATTAGCATTAGAAATCGCTGAAGATGAAGAGCTATTAAATTTATGTTCTCACGCTCAAGAAGGCCAGCCGATCCCTAATCTATTATTCGGATCCGTTCATTACCTTTTATTCCAAGGGAAGCAGCATCACTTGCAGGCGTTTTATCCAAGTATTGTGGCTGAAACGGTGCAGGAGGGAGACCCTTATCCGTTTTTTCAGGATTTTTGTGAGGTATATAGAGAAGAAATAATCGCGTTGTTACGGACCAAGCTTGTGCAAACGAATGAAGTGGGGAGGTGTGCATATCTCTATCCAGCCTTTTGTCATATCCATCAAAAGACTGAAAAGCCGCTTTCTTTAATCGAAATTGGTTCAAGCGCAGGGTTGCAATTGCTGTGGGATCAATACTCTTACTCTTATGGAACCGGAAAAAATTATGGGAATGAAAACTCAGTTGTTCATTTGACCTCAAAGGTGCGGGAAGGAAGTGTGCCTGATTTCCTTACACCTCCTCCTTTGGTTAAAGACCGGGTAGGGGTAGATTTACAGATTAGCGACTTAACCGATGAGGAGGAGTATCTTTGGTTGAAAGCGCTTATTTGGCCGGAACATAAGGAAAGGCTACGCACCTTCGACAAAGCGGTGGAACAATTGAGAATCGCTCCTCCAAAGCTGATCGAGGGGGACGGGGTGGCAATGCTTTCAGATTTAGCCGGCAACTCCTCTGAAGATGAGGTACTATGTATCTTCCATACCCATGTGGCCAACCAGATGCCGGAAGCAGTAAAAACAGAGTTGCTGCAAAAAGTGAACAGGATCGGCAGTAAAAGAGATGTTTTCCATATTTACAATAATATAAGCGATCGGAAATTACATATGGATTCATTTATCAATGGTATAAAAGAAGAAAGAACGATTGGAGATACAGAAGGACATGGAAGATGGTTTGATTGGAAATTGCCTAGCTTCCAATAGGAGGTGTGGATGAATTCTGCACAGTAACCTGGAGGGGAGACTCTTAAAAATGAAAGGGGGGTGAAAAAGGTGACTGACAAACCTAAGGTCATAGCCATTGCTGCTGTTTCTGGAGGAGATAAAGGAAACCCGTAGAGCATAGCGATTCGATGTTGACTTATCGTACAGAAGCGAGGGGAGTCTCACTAGCCGCTAGGCACTGGAGCTGGACAGCAGTTGTGCGGTTTAAGATTTCCAACCAAAATTCAGCCTCCATTGGCTTAAGGACTGGGGTGTGCGGGACAGCTGAGACCCCACAGGACGAAGTGAGGCTACTGAAGAACTGCAACTTTCTGATTTATGCATCAAAGAATGGCCGGGCCGGACGATTTTATCGTTCAACTCGGCTTCTTTATTTCGATAAGACATATTTAAATCAAAAAACATCACTCTTTTCAGATAGGCCTCGTTGCTTCCACGAAGAGCGTTCGGTGGTGACGCCTGCGGGAACAGCGCGAGCCGAAGATCCACTTGGTCAAGTGATCTTCTTGTCCAAGTTAGCTGAGGCCGTGCCCGTGGCAAGCACCCACCGACAAGCGATTCGTGGGAAGCAACAACAAACGTTGACAGCTCCTTTGGATTGAGAAGGGTTTTATAGTGGCTATGGCGGCCTGAATTCACAGAATTGAAGATTCACAAATAGCTACAAATGTGGTGGAAATTGTCCAGTGCTCAGGTATACTAAGGTTTATAGAAATAAATACCAGGGCCAATACTAAAGGAGGAGAAAATATGGAATTAGGAGCATTTTCAGTAAGTTTGACGGTAAAAGATATCACGGTTTCGAAATCTTTTTATGAAAACTTAGGCTTTCAAGTCTTAGGTGGAGACCTCTCCCAAAATTGGCTTATTATGAAAAATGACGATTGCATCATTGGATTGTTCCAGGGAATGTTTGAAAAGAACATTTTAACTTTCAATCCAGGTTGGGACCAAAACGCTGAAAATATTGAATCGTATTCGGATGTCAGAGAGCTGCAAAAGCAGCTTGAAGAAAAGGGAATTAAAATATTGTCACGAACGGACGAATCAGGAGAAGGAAAAGGCCATTTTACAATTGAGGATCCAGATGGGAACCCTATTCTTGTAGATCAACACAGATAACCACATTTTAAGTGTCAGGAAGATTCTTTGCATGTTTTAGCGGAAAATTCTATGGGCAAGAAAACGCTCAGATCATCTGAGCGTTTTCTGGTTGGGTCGGCCACTCCACCTGTTCACATTTGATCTGAGAGTATTTCCATTAATTCAATGATTAAGCTGGTAAGAGGAGGCCCTCTTCTTTAAGGACAGAAGTAATGGCCAGACGCGCTTCTTTTAATACCGCTTCTCTCCATGCTTCCTCATCAGGATAAAACATGTTATTGAATTCCTCGAGAATCCATTGTCGATCTTCCTCATGCACAGCTCCTTCCCAGTACAGTTGGTTTTCTAGAATGATGGTAGTGAGTTCACGCAGCTCTGCTTTTTTATCCGCCCCAAAAGTGCCGAATTCGAACAGGGCGGAGAAGAGTTTTGTATCCGGGCTTACTTCCTTCTTTAATTTATGAAAATAATTAGTAGAATCTCCTTTTACATTTTTCGGAGTGAATTTTTTGATGTTATTCATTCCGTATTGTGCTTTCAGTTCTTCCTCTTCCCGTTCGTCATGTTCTGACATGACCATGGTGACTTCATTTGTCGGTCCAAGTGCGGTATGCCAGTCCATATGAATGACACGGGAATAGGTGGTCAGTATTTTATGCTGCCATTCCTTCATGTGCTTTGTGGACTCTTCTTCCTCAGAACCACCGTAATAAACGCCTCGTTCAAATTCGAATTGCCCCATGCCTTTCGCTGTTTTGATACCGCTGTGACCTTCATTCATCATCCCTTTGCTTAGCTGCTCATATAAAGCTGTTTTTTCTTTTTTTATATCTTTCACCACCCCATTAGGCTGGAAAATTTCGCTCTCTTTTGCGTAGTACTGGTTTACGGTTTCAGGTACGGTGCCTTGTTCGAAAAAATAATTGCGGTTCAAATCCACATTATTTTCAGTGACACGGCGCAAATTCTTCATTCCCCACGGGTTGATCGCATGGACGAAACAAATGCCTGTCGATTGTGGATCGACTTGATCCAAATATTCTTCAACAAATAAATGAACTACCGCTGCTCCGGCATATCCTTCAATTCCATGTTCCCCTGTGGTGAAAAAGAGAACTTGCTTATTAGAAGAGTTCGCCTCAGAATAAATGATATCTATGGTATTGTCTTCTTCTTTGCCGATCGATTGAGTGAATAATTCTGCAGACGGCCACTTTTCTTTGATGGTAGATAAATGTTTGCGGAATTCATTTCTGGATTGCGCGTAACTTCTATTAAAATATTTTTCAGTGTCAACCATAAGTCCTGCCACCTTTCTTTCCTGCTTTTTTTAACCATTCCACTTGAGGTTGAAGTTAAACGACTTTCTTTGCCGGTGAAAACAGTCTTCAGTGTTTGAATGTGGCATAGTTTTTGTATGAAAACTAGTGAGGGGTAAACGAATTACCAATAATCCAGGATTTTAAAAAAGATAAGAAGATACAAGCGTTCGGAACGGAAGTGTCAATTTTTTTGGGGTACAATGAAAAAGGAACGTCTATAAAAAGTTATAGGAATCATTCGAAGTTAGAAGTGGTTCAGAGGATTTGAAAGAACAACAAACCCTCTGGGGGCCTCAGACTTCGGTATGGATTTTTTATAACCAGAACGATACTGTTTATTTGGAGCTGTTCAGATTATATGACTACAACACTAATTATCCTAGTAATTGCTGCAGTGTTTGTCGGAGCACTGATGCGGTCTACGTTCGGGTTTGGGGAAGCTGTCATCAGCATGCCATTACTCGCTTTACTTCCGATTGAACTACATACGGCCATTTCGCTAATCGGTTTGGCGGGATTAACAGTAGCTGTTTTTACTGTTTCAACAAGCTGGCAGTACGTCGATCGGGCTATCCTTATCCGTTTAGCTATTATGACACTTATTGGCATCCCGGCAGGGCTTCTCTTAGTCAAGTTCGCCTCCGGGCTGTTCATCTCTATAGGGCTTGGGCTATTTCTTATCGTCTATGGCTGTTATTCCATAGCCAAGCCGATGCTTACTGAAAAAAATCAGCGTCAGTTGTTGAATGAACCTTTTTGGGCGATCCCCTTTGGCTTCGCTGCCGGAATGCTGGGGAGCGCTTATAACTTCAATGGAGTGCCAGTGGTAGTATATGGAACGATGCGTCGATGGGAGCCTGCTCGCTTCCGTGGCATGCTTCAAGCCCATTTCTTGATTTCCGGTCTTCTTGTTGTGATCGGCCAGGCGATTGGAGGTCTATGGACAAAGGATTTATTTCTATTATTCGGCCTTTCACTGCCTGCTATCGTCATAGCAACTCTGCTCGGTTTTTTTATCCATCGTCGCATCCCTAGCCATAAGTTTGAACGTTATGTTTTTGGTCTGATCATTCTATTGGGCACAGTCCTTGTCGTCAGCTCGGTATGAGGGGAGAGGATGGTGAGTTAATGAGATGGTGGAAAATAGGTCGATATCAATAGGAAGGATGATCTAGCTGCTGTTCATCCACCAAAATCGTACTTACGCCTCTGAAGAACTGCAACTTTCTGAGTTATCCTTCAAAGAAAAAAGCCGAGTAGGGCGGTTTTATCGTTCAACTCGGCTTCTTTATTATGACGAGACATTTTCCGTGAGCATTAGTATTCGTTTAATATTGAAGGTGAAGATCGCCGCCGGCCCTTGTACACTCAGAGTGATGTTCTTTTATAAATCAAAGAACATCACTCTTTTTAGATGGGCATCGTTGCTTCCAAGATGAGCGTTAACTGAGGCCGTGCTCGCGGCAAGCATCCACCGACAAGCGATTCGTGAGAAGCAACAACAAACTTTAACTGCTCCTATAGATTGAAGAGGTTTTTTCAGCAGCTCGATTTTAGTAGGTCGGGGCCGATGTTATTTTTCTCAACCCGTATCACAATACAGATTTGAAAAGGTGCGATTCTGTTTGTAGCAAACTCTTGAGCAATCGCTTTTGCATCAGTCCCCCGGATATGATTAGGGCGAAAGTGATAAAAAATAAAGTCTCGCCGCCGAATGCAGATAATACGATACTGCCTAAAAATGGTCCTCCAGTGCGAGAGATATCCCAGTGTAATCCGAAAAGCGCGAAGTATCTTCCTTTGTGGGCAGAAGGGGCCAGGGTGCTGATGATCGTCTGCATATGGTTGAGTGTAAGAATAGCCCCCATACAAAAGATGAGCTGTGATACAATAAACCCAGACAAATGGTCAGAAAATCCAAACCCAAGTGATGCTGCCCCATACAAAAGGTAACCGGCTTGGATGACCCGTATTTGTGAAAAGCGACGGGTGCGCTGGACTAAAACGACTTCAAACAGAATGAAAACAACGGTACCTATAGTTTCAAGCAGCGAAAATACAAATAAATAGTGGACTAGATTTTCTTTCAGAAACACGGGCCAGTTCGTTTCCATTTGTGCGTGGAAGAAGCTGAGCGGCAGCATTCCAATGACAAGCCATCCGATCATTTTATAGTCCCGCCAATCCAGTTTATAGCAAGTAGAAGACGCGGGGATGCTTTTGTACGTTTCAGGAATGTACTTCAGTCCTATAAGGAAGTACACCAAAACCAGGAGCCCCATCGACAAAAAAAGGATTTTTTGATCGTATTGAAAAAGAAAAGCGCCTGTGACCGGGCCGCCAAGTGCACCGATGCTTGAAGCAGTATTCAACAGAGCGAATGTCTCAGCCTGATTCTTTTCGGGGACAATATCTGATATTTGCGCTCGGGCTGCAGGTGTATAAACGAAACGCCCGACACCATTCAAAAAAATAAAAAAGACAAACAACCATAGGTGATCAGCAAATACAAGGCCTGTGAGAGCGATGAATTGAAAAGATAAAGAGCCAAGCATCACTGGTCTCCGCCCGAAACGATCGATCCATCCGCCAAATAAAAATGTGAAAACGATTTCTGTGAAAGGTTGTACACCAATCACTAATGTCGTAAGCATGATGTTTTCGCCGAAATGATCATACATATAAAGCGTTAAAAAAGGTAAAAGAATGATGGAAATAAACGAAGTCAACGCATGACCGATCGTCTGGATCCAAACGGGCTGTGGGATTTGGCGCAGGTATGATTTCATAAGTTTCTTCATCTCCGAATCTGTAAAGGGATAGAAACAGTTTAGCTGAGGTCTGGGGTTAAATACTTTTCAAATCTTGCTCAATTGAAGGCGAATCTTGCGAAAGGGGGAAACCTCATGGAAATGCGTCTGGAAATGGAAGGGTCCGGGGTTTTAATGTTCGATCTGCAAGAAGGGGAAGCTGATGAATCACATACGCATGATTACTTTCAGCTCAGCGTCCCCTTATCTGGTGATTTAATGACCTACCATAATTCAAAAAAGCGGAAACTGGAGTTTGAGGAGTCTTTGCTAGTCCCACCTGGTGACAGCCACCAACATGAAGCTGCGTATGCCCGGAAGAAGATCATGTTGATCAGCTTCAATGAAGAAATCATTTCAGAAGCCTATAGGACCTATACAGGGTTTGAGCTCGATTCTATTGATTTTTCCCCTGTCCAGTCCAATTCACAGCTGCTTTTAAATAAAGCGATCTCCCTGTTTCAAATCGCTTCATATGAAGGAATGGAAGCGGTCTTAGCTAGAGAGGGAGAGTTGGCTTCTGTCTTATTAGATCAAATGAGAGGTTCGCATTCAGAGCATTGGGAGAAAAGTGGAAAAAAGCGGCCTTATAGTTCGGAACCATCTATAAAAGCAATCAAGGACTATATTCTGGGAAGGTATCAAGATGATGTGACTTTAGATCATTTAGCTGCCCATCTAAACATAAGTAAATATCATCTTCATCGCTCTTTTACTAATGCGGTGGGGATGACCCCCAGGAATTTCCTACATCATGTCCGCTTAAGGAAGGCGGCTTGTCTTCTGAAGGGTAAAGACGTGGAAATTACGGAAGTGGCATTCAAGGTAGGTTTTCAATCGATCAGTACATTCAACCGTTCCTTTAAGAAGATGTATGGCGCAACACCAAGTCAGTTTGTGAAAGAGTTTCAATGGTAAATTGATAGGCGAGAATAAAATTAATGTGTAGGAGTGAATCATATGCAGACTAATAAAGAAAAAGCTGTAGAAGAGGTATATAATAATCTGATAGCAGCTTGGAACAACCGCGATGCTGAAAAAATGGCAGATCTTTTTACGGAAAATGGGGAAAGTATCGGATTTGATGGAAGTCAGTCTATCGGCCGGGAGGAAATTTTTTCTCATTTGCATCCCATTTTCAAGGATCACCCAACGGCACCGTTCATAAGTAAAGTGAAAGATATCCGCTTCCTTACTGAAGAGACGGTTATCTTAAGGGCGATCGCTGGGATGATCCCGCCGGGGGAAGAGGATATCAGATCTGAAATGAACACACATCATACTCTCGTTTTGGTTGAACAGGACGATGAATGGAAGATTGAACTATTTCAAAACACACCTGCACAATTTCATGGAAGACCTGAACTGGTTCATGAAATGACTAATGAGTTGCGAACACTCCTTTAGAAACAGAACGGGAATAGTGCACCATAAAACATCACACGTAAAAAGCAGCGTTTTCCATATTGGAAAACGCTGCTTTTTTCATGGAGTAAGGTTTTCAACTTACTTGTTCATATACTTGTCGATTTCCCATTTGCTGACTTGTAGGGAATACTCTGTCCATTCAGCTTCTTTGTCCTGGATGTACGCTTGGGATGTGTGGTCACCAAGTGCATTAAGGAGCAGTTCGTCTTTCTTCAGAGATGATAGTGCTTCTTTTAAGTTTGTCGGCAGTGTCGGTACACTATCGTCATCCACTTCGTAAAGGTTACGTGCTTCTGCTTCACCAGCATCCATTTCTTTACGGATTCCTTCGAGACCAGCCTGGATCAATACTGCAAGTGTCAAATAAGGGTTTGCAGTAGGATCCGGATTACGGACTTCGAAACGAGTCCCTTTCCCGCGGGTTGTCGGTACACGCATCATGCAACTACGGTTAGAGTGGGACCATGCGATGCTGACAGGTGCTTCATACCCAGGTACAAGACGCTTATAAGAGTTTACGTTTGGGTTCGTAATAGCAGCGATTCCACGTGCGTGATGCAGAATTCCTGCAATAAATTGTTTCATTGTCTTAGATACGCCATCTTCGGCATCTTCATCGTAGAACGCGCTGTCGCCATTCTGGAATAATGAAAGGTGGCAGTGCATGCCTGAACCGTTCTCTCCGGAGATCGGTTTCGGCATGAAAGTCGCGTGATATTCATGATTCGTCGCGATATCTTTAACAACATTTTTGAATGTTTGAATATTGTCAGCTGTTTTCAACATGTTATCAAAGCGGAAGTTGATTTCGTGCTGACCCATAGCAACTTCGTGGTGGGAAGCTTCCATTTCAAAACCGAATTTCTTCAGTGTACGGACGATGTCACGACGGACTTTGTCCCCTTTATCTTTCGGTGAAGCATCGAAGTAACCACCGCGGTCATTCATTTGGCGGATCGGGTAGCCGTCTTTGTCCAATTTGAATAGGAAGAATTCTGGTTCTGGACCGACATTTACTGTATAGCCCATATCTTCCGCTTCTTTCATAGCACGTTTCAGGATGTAACGAGGGTCTCCTTCGAATGGAGTGCCATCTGGCTTGTAGATATCACAAATGAAGCGCGCACTGCGATCTTCATCGACCAATGAAGGAAGAAGCAAGAATGTATCCAAATCTGGTACCAGATACATATCACTTTCTTGGATATCGGAGAAACCGGAAATAGAAGAACTGTCGAACATCGCTTCTTCATTCAAAACCATTTCCAATTCTTCAACCGGCAATTCGACGTTTTTTGTATCCCCTAGCATATCTGTGAACTCCAATAAAAGGAATTCTACGTTGTTCTCTTTTACTTCCTGCTTGATCTGTTCTTTTGTGTAAGTCATACATTACCCTCTCTTTAAATATTATTTGTGAGTTTTGTATCCGAGTGGATTCAGGATATGGAGCTCACTTTTTCTTATGTTAGGAATTCTAACACATAATGTAGTGAAATCTCAAATACCTTTTTATTAGATTCCCTTATTTTTTTCGGATAAACCTATTTTTCACAGGAACTATGTAAAATCCTGTCGCAGTTTGCAATCCCATATATGATGCTGCCTATGAGGTTTGCGGTTTGTAATGTGTCAAGACTTTAAGGGTGCGATTTTTGGGATTTGGGGAACATCGCAAAAAAAACTTCCCGCTTACATAAGATATAGTAAATGTACAGGAAAGGAGAGGGAAATGTATAGGCAACGTTTGGTTTTCATACAGTCAGTAAGTATTTTTCTTTATTTGCTGGTCATCTCTTATTTTAATGTGAAGTTTCAAGAGCATGCGGTTGCATCTTTCAGTCCTTATCCTTATTTTGTTTTTGGGCAACTGGCTTACGTCCCTGTAGGAATGGTGCTGGCGCTGCAACAATTTCTCCATTTCTTGAGAGGGGGAGGGAAAGTCCGTTTGAGAAAAAACGTCTGGATACTAATGATTCTTCCAGCCTTGTATCTGTTACTGGTTCCATTCTTTCTACCTATTAATACACTTCTCCCTATGTTTCTGGTTACAAACATAGCGGTCCCTCCGGTTTTGCAGGTGGTGTTCGGCTATGGACTGATCATAAGTTTTCACAAAAAATAATTCCTAGTATTTTAGAGGGTTTTATTGTCTTGCGATGGACTCAAGAGCTATTCTATTTTATAATCAAAACGGACACGCTTTAATACATACCCTCTATAAGAAAGGAAGATTTTCGTGAGTAAAACATTGATTTTCGGTCATAAAAACCCGGATACAGATACGATTTGTTCTGCCCTTGTTTATGCAGATTTGAAGAAAGCGATCGGTGAAGATGTAGAGCCCGTACGCCTTGGTGAAGTAAGTGGAGAAACACAATTTGCGCTGGATCAGTTCAACGTTGAGGCTCCTCGTTTAGTCGAGCGCGTAGCAACAGAAGTGGAACAGGTCATATTAGTCGATCACAATGAGCGGCAACAAAGTGTGGATGACATCGATGAAGTACAAGTGCTTGAGGTAATCGATCACCACCGTATTGCGAATTTCGAAACTAAAAGTCCCCTTTATTATCGTGCAGAGCCAGTGGGTTGTACAGCGACAATCTTGAATAAGCTTTATAAGGAAAAAGGACAGGAAATATCCAAGCCGATGGCTGGTTTGATGCTTTCTGCCATTATTTCCGACTCTTTATTGTTCAAATCACCGACATGCACGGATGAGGATCGTAAAGCAGCTGAAGAACTGGCATCCATCGCCGGGGTAGATGCTCAAGATTATGGCTTGCAAATGTTGAAAGCTGGGGCAGACATCAGTGATAAAACAGCAGAGCAACTGATCTCTCTTGATGCAAAAGAATTTTCGATGGGTGATCAGAAAGTTGAAATCGCCCAGGTCAATACAGTGGACACGAATGATGTCCTTTCCCGAAAAGGTGAGCTGGAACAAGCGATGAACAAAGTCGTCGGAGAGAAAGAATTGGATCTGTTTTTGCTTGTCGTTACAGATATATTGGAAAGCGACTCCACAGTGGTAGCAGTCGGTGAACAGTCTGCAGCTGTTGCAGAAGCATTTAATATTGATTTAGACGATAACCAGGCGGTTCTTGCCGGAGTAGTTTCGCGTAAGAAACAAATTGTTCCTCCGTTGAACAGTCACTTTGCGTAAAAAACCTCATTTCTACTTGAAACTGAAATGGTGGAGAAAATAGAAAAATAGAACGCTCGGATTTAGACCTCCGAGCGTTCTATTTTTTTATCCTGGTAAGCTTAAAGAATAGAAGCAGAAATGATTATTATTAATGTCTCAAGTTGTTTACGGTTCACAGCTGTTTCAATCCTTCCCAACCACCCCGTTCATTTATGGTTGAAGGCTACTGAACACGACTATTCTAAAGGCTACCCATCCCTGAATAGTAATCCGGCGAGGCTGACTTTTCCGCTTGGAGTTTCAACAAATCATTTTGTTCTTCCCCTCATTTCAGTTACTATTAAGTTATCTCGCGCCATTTCGACAGAATCTATTAAACTAGTGATATCCATAATTGAAATGCATTTTTTATTGATAGTAAAGGGGAAGAACCATGTCTGGAAAAAAGACCAAAACTAAATTGAAAAAAGCCGGGACCAAGGCCCTCATCAAGATCGTTCTTCCTATTCTACTTATCGTCGGCGTTCTCCACTTACTTTCCAATAGCAATTTGGGAGAGGGGATGACGAGCAGCATTACAAATGATCGTGAACGGAACCTTTCGCAGCAAGTGCTGCAATATGAGGATGAAGTGGAAAAGTATGCGGAAGAAGAAGGCATCGGTGACTACACTGGTATTCTGCTGGCCTTAATGATGCAGGAATCCGGTGGGAGAGGTAACGATCCTATGCAGGCATCAGAATCATTATGTGGTTCTGTCGGATGCATCAATGACCCTTCTCGTTCAATTGAACAAGGGGTGGGCTATTTTGCGCATACATTGGAAAAGGCCGATCAGGATGTGAAATTAGCTCTCCAATCGTATAACTTTGGTGCGGGTTTCATCGATTACGTGATGGCCAATGGAGGAGAATACACCCAGGAGTTAGCGATTGAGTTTTCGGCAAAAAAGTACGAAGAGCTGAAGCATACAGGTGATTATAGTTGTATCCGGCCAGAAGCAGAGGAGTTTGAGGCATGTTATGGGGATATATACTATGTGGATGCAGTATTAGGCTATTATGACACGGATGGATATGAGAATGTCCTAAACACGTAAGTTGGCCAAAGCCTCCTGCAACGTTGACCTGAGAAACGGTAATATACCCATCCATCAAGAAGAGGTTGGGGCAAAAACGTAACTGCCGGTGGAAAAAGAACGATAAAGTAGAATGGATCAAATGGAGCGTAGGCATTTATTGCTTCATTTAAAGAAAACCCGAACGATGTTCGGGTTTTCTAGTGGGTAAATTCTTTTATCCGGCCTCTTTTTGGAGTTTTTATGAGAAGTTCTGATTGAATTTTTCAATCATGTCTGTTATTGACCGTAAGTCTTTTTTATTCTTAGTGGAAAATGACTCATCGGTTACGGTCTCTTCTATAGAGGATTGCAGTGTTTCAAGCTCTTGATTGATCCTTTTTACTTCTTTAGAATTATTATTTTCAAACGAGTGGGTGGTGAGGATCGAGCGCATTGTGAAAAGGGAATCGGAGTAGTCTCTGAACCAGCCTTTTTCCAAAACTTTCGATCGTTCGGCTGCTGAAATCAACCTTTGATTGTCATTCAGATTTTGTAAGCTTCTGGCTAATAAAGTTCTTGTGTAAAATTGTTCTTTTTCTGTCGACTCTTCTTCATGATAATTTTGAAACGAGAGTTGGACATCTTCCATGGTGTAGGGTAATTCCTTGATCGATGAGGTGACTGCTGCAACAGCAAATTCATCCAAAGGCTGGGGGCCTTCGGAATCATACCATAGGTACGCAAAGATAATGGTTGTCAGAATGAAGAAGGAGGTGGAGATCTTGTAGAGGTTCATGAACGCTTGCTCCATTCCTCACGAAGAACTCCCATCCGGA
This sequence comes from Halobacillus litoralis, assembly GCF_004101865.1. Classification (NCBI taxonomy): domain Bacteria; kingdom Bacillati; phylum Bacillota; class Bacilli; order Caryophanales; family Bacillaceae; genus Halobacillus; species Halobacillus litoralis. The sequence goes on along the minus strand of NZ_CP026118.1, from coordinate 575,096 downwards.
TAGCATCATAGTATTCACCTTCATAAATGCGGCATTTCCTCATTCGTCCTTCGATTTTCATGCCGAGTTTTTCTCCCACTCTCATCATCCGTTCATTTCTTGACCATGTGGTTAACCCTACACGGGCAAGGGGGAGAACTTGAAAAAGTTGGTCGATCCAAAGGGTCAGTGCTTCTGATCCATATCCCCCGTTCCAATAATCCGGGTCATAAATGCCGATGCCGACTTCAAGCCAGAGAGAAGGTTTGTGCTCCCAGTAATAAGTAACCGTCCCGATGATCTTCCCGTCGACTTCGATTATCAAGCGCGAATCAGGTTCGCTGTCTCTGAGGCGATCTTTTCTTGCTCGTTCGTGACTTCTGTAACTGTCTAACGTATGCGGTTCGAGAGGGTAATAAGGGGCGTCCCATTTTTTCCATTCTGGGTCACCATCACCATAAATCAATTGGTATAAACTCGGAATGTCCTCCTCTTCAATGCTTCTGAGAAGAACGAGGTTTCCCTTCAGGCGCAGGGGTTTAGTCGTTTTCTGCATCAGTGCTTTCCTCCGTTCAGCAATTTCTTCTATCGTATCACAACGAGGAGGGGTTGTTTGAAAAACAATGATTTGGGAATAAAAAAGAAAGACCCTACATAAATGGCAGGTGAACTGGATGATAGAAATTATGGCTTTTTCAAAAGATAAAGGGTTCCAAGAAGCTCTTTCCATGAAACAACTCTCTGAAGAGGAGTGGGACTGGTACTGGGTGGATTTCGAGGCGCCGACAGAGGGAGAAGTCGGATTACTCGAATCCCATTTCAATTTTCACCCGCTGGCTGTGGAGGACTGTTTGCACGGCCTGCAGCGACCGAAGCTCGACTATTATGATGATCACACCTTTTTTGTCATTCATTCGGTCAACCGTAAAAATCTCGAAAGGGAAGAGGTCGATATTTTCCTCGGGAAATGCTCGATCGTTACTTATCATAAGGAAAAAAACGAAGCTTTAGAGCAAGCGAAGGGCATCGTAAAGCGGACGAAAGACTTTTCCACTGTTGATGAATACTACGTCTTTCATCAAATCCTTGATAAAGTGGTCGACAATTATTTTCCGATCATATATAACATCGAAGACCATATTAATGAAATCGAAGACAATACGAAGAAACTCTCGATGGAAAACCTGTTGGAGGAACTGTTCGACCGGAGGAGTGAGTTACTGACATTGAGGCAAACGGTTCATCCTATGAGGGATTTGCTTTACAGAATCCTGAACACCCACCATTTAGATGGTGTGTTTGAACGAAGGGAATATTTCGCTGATATCCATGATCACTTGATCAAAGTCGCGGATATGATTGCATCGAACAGAGAGATGACTCAGGATATCAGGGACAGTTACCTATCACTCAACTCCCATCAGACGAACCGGACGATGCAGATTTTGACTGTCATTTCTGTCATATTTATGCCGCTCACATTCATCGTTGGTGTTTATGGAATGAATTTTGTCAACATGCCGGAGCTCGAGACCCAATATGGTTATTTCGTCGTTTGGGGAATCATGCTAGCAGTAGCGGTAGGTATGTTCATCTGGTTCAGGAGTAAAGGCTGGTTCGAGTGATTTTAAGGCTGAAGACGGAGAAGGGATGGTGATTCCTTCTCCGTCTTTTTTCGGTCCGAAGAAGGATGGAAAATCACTCCACCGGCCGTTAAGAAAAATCGTGTGGCGGACTATACTTTAAGTAACAAGAAAACAAAGGAGATGAACAGAAATGAACATCTTTGAAATCTCTATTGAAGTTGCGGAACGCCGTCCACGATAAAGCCTGAACCAGCCTTTTGTAAAACGCATTATTCAAAAAATGAACGGACAGGACAGTTTTTGAAGTCACTATAAATGCCGGAGAATGTCTCTTAAGATGCAGGAATACTTGCTTTGAAGAGATGAATGGAAATTAAAGTGAGGATTAGACCGGGCTGGTTTCTTATGCCCGGTCTTATGCGTGTGAGGGATTCTTCTTATTTCCTCCCTATGTTAATGTAGTAGTTCAACTTACATAAAAAGGGAGCTCATTTGAATGAATGGTTTACTTGTACAAGCACCATGGATCGATTTGCTATTAGCAGGGAGTAAGATATGGGAGATCAGAGGGTCGAATACGAAAAAGCGGGGGCGGATCGGCTTGATTAAAAGTGGTTCCGGCATGGTATTCGGCACGATCGACATTGTAGACTGTAAAAAGTTAAGTCTGTTTGATTACCAACAGAGCCAAAAGCATCATTGTGTCGATGATTGTCTGGAACTTCCTTATAAAAATACGCATGTGTGGGTGATGGAAAATCCAATGATCTTTGATGAACCTGTTCCTTATCAACATCCGCAGGGAGCAGTCATTTGGGTAGATTTGAAGAAAGCTGGGGCCTGGAGCCATAGCTCGGAAAAAGGCGTGCAGGCATAAGTGTCGGCTCTCCTCCATCATCTGCCCAAAAACAAATGGCTCTTATCGTCAAACAGGTCCTGATATGGGAGGCATTCCCATAAAATACACAAAAAAGGCTCGGAAATTAATCCGAGGCTGCTGAAGAACTGCACCTTCTGAGTTATCCATCAAATAAAGAAGCCGATTAGGACGGTTATATCGTTCTACTCGGCTTCTTTATTATGACGAGACATAAAGGCATTTACTCCTTTTATACATCAAAGAACATCACTCTTTTTTGATGGGCCTTGTTGTTTCCACGATGAGCCGTGCCCGCGGCAAGCATCCACCGACAAGCGATTCGTGAGAAGCAACACCAAACTTTAACTGCTCCTCTAGATTGAAGAGTTTTTTTCAGCGGCCTCTATTGATTCTCCGAGCCTTTTTCTGATAGATTATTCTTCTTTCTCTTCTTCTTGGTCGAACCAAAGCAGTTCCTGTTCATCAACGAAACCGTTATAGTTGATGAAAACTTCCTCGCCTGCCTTTATATCTGTAAAAGCGTAAAAATCGAACGTATGGTGTTCAAAGTTGATGACATAATTAGCATTCGGCTCGTAGGAATGGTTGAACATCATCCCATAGCCTAATACGAATGCAGTATGGTTTTCCCCATATTCGAACGCGTAATCTGCTAAACGTGTCTTTTCAATGTGAACATGTTCGCTGTTTGGATAAGGTATCACGGGCGCTTGATGAATAAGTTCATTTTTGGCGATATCGCGTGTAGCGAACATGCCTCTATTCAATTCTTCATTTTCAAGTGTAGACGTGCGTACTTCAATCATGATCTATTCACCTGCACTTTCTCGCATATTTAACTTAACAAGTGTGACAGGTATGACGGAGGAAAGCAACTTTTTCAACATCCCATGGATCAAAACGGGTTTCCCTTCAAAAGAATAAGAAATACGGTTACTAAGATAATAAAGGTGAGTATCCGAAAAGGAAGGGGAACGCCCTGTTGAAAAATTTTACAATGGTTTTTAAAATCTCTGCCGGAATCATGCTTGTTCTCGTTGTTATTGGAGTGGTTTGGCCAGATGGTTTAGAAAGTGTGACCACGAATGTGAAGGATTTCATTGCACAAAAACTAGGTTGGTATTATTTGATAGTCGTTACATTATTCACGATAGTTTGTTTAACATTCTTGATAACACCTCTAGGTAGAATTAAGCTTGGGAAAAAAGGGGAAGAGCCCGAATTTTCCCGTCCGACGTGGATTGCGATGCTTTTCAGTGCTGGGATGGGGATAGGGATTGTTTTTTGGGGAACGGCTGAACCCATCAGCCACTACGCGATCAGTTCACCTACGGGAGAAATCGGGACGGACCAGGCGATTAAAGACGCGATGCGCTTCACCTATTTTCACTGGGGAATCCATGCCTGGGCGATTTATGGAATTGTGGCATTGGTTTTAGCTTATTTTAATTTTCGGCACGGCCACGCAGGTTTGATCAGCGCGACATTGCGACCTATTATAGGGGCTAAAGCGGCGGAGGGTACTGTGGGGAAAGTAATCGACATATTGGCAGTCATTGCTACTGTTATCGGGGTGGCAACGACGCTTGGCTTCGGAGCTGTACAAATTAATGGGGGCTTGTCTTATTTATTCGATATTCCGACGGGGATCCTGGTTCAGTTCATTATTGTAGCAGTTGTAACGGTACTATTTATGATTTCGGCGTGGACAGGGTTAGGTAAAGGGATTAAAATCCTCAGTAATGCCAATATGCTATTAGCCGGCTTGTTATTTTTACTCGTATTCATCATGGGGCCGACGATGTTCATCCTGAATTTGTTCACAAACTCAATTGGCTCCTATGTGCAAAACCTTCCGATCATGAGCTTTCGGATTGCACCTTTAGACCAGGAGACACGAGCATGGATCAATGATTGGACCATTTTCTATTGGGCTTGGTGGATCGCGTGGTCCCCGTTCGTGGGAGTATTTATTGCCAGAGTCTCAAGAGGAAGGAGCATTCGTGAATTCGTTTTTACCGTATTGATCGTCCCTTCTGTCATCGGTTTTCTGTGGTTTTCAACGTTCGGCGGGACAGCCATTTCCCTCGAACATCATGCAGTGGATACAATTTCATCTTTAGCGACAGAAGAATCGCTTTTCGGCGTCTTTTCAAACATCCCGCTTGGCTGGATTGCTTCTATAGTCGCAATGATGTTGATTGCAACTTTTTTCATCACTTCAGCTGACTCTGGTACATTCGTGTTAGGCATGATGACGACAGGAGGTTCAGAGACTCCTGGGACCTCCATTAAACTGACGTGGGGCATCCTGCTTTCCGCCACTGCTTTAGCCCTTCTTTATACAGGTGGACTGCAAGCATTGCAAAATACGATGATTATCGCAGCGTTGCCTTTTTCAATCATCATGTTGTTAATGGTCATAAGCTTCATAAAAGCCATCTATAAAGAGGGAAGAGAATTAGGTGTAGGGCGCTTCCATCCTCCGAATAAAAAATCGTGAAAACAAAAGCGTATGCGCCTTGGTCAGCCCCGACAAGCATAAGCAAATCTTTGAGGTGGCGCTATTTGTCACAGCAAAGAATTGCTTATGACCTCGAGGGGCTAGGCGCAGAAGCTGGAGGTTACCTACAATCGAATTGTTAATCAATGGCTGGAAGACAGAGAAAATCCCCGTTCTCCTCAATGGAGCGGGGATTTTTGTGAATTCTGATAGTTGCAGAGGAAGATTTACAGTATCTTCGTCATTTTCCTAATACATCATGATCGACATATCTTGAACCGTTCAGCTCACTGATCACATTGATGGCTACATTGGCACCATCTCCAGATGTGATGATCGTGTGTACACTTACGCCAGCGACTGTCCCCGCTGCCCAGACTTTTGGTAACGACGTATGGCCGTGAGCATCGACTTTGATGGTTTTGGCTACACGGGGTTCGGTGCCTTCAATGATTTCTAAGCCGAGTGACTCAGCTGTTTTGACGGACATGCCTGTAGCAAATATGATATGGTCCGCTTCATAACTGCCTTCCTGAGTTTCAATCGTATAAAGGGCACCGTTTTCTTTGATTGTTGCAACCTCTTCTTTAACTATGGATGCCCCGAACTTTTCTGCTTGTTTTTGACCATTTTCTAGAAGCTTCGGTCCTTCGATTGCGTCTACCCCGTAATGGTTTTCGACCCATGCTTTAGCGGTGATGCTTTTGCCGCTATCAAAAAGAATCGTTTTCTTTCCGGCTTTGGCTGTGAATAGACCTGCGCTTGCACCTGCAGGCCCAGCTCCGATAATAGCTACATCATACATGAACACTCACTCCTTATAAAGTTTCTCCTTTCATTATATCTGAATTCTCGGTGTATTTAAATTTTTCCTTTATGCCTTCCTTTCATTGCTTTATTGAGAGAAGTACTGTAAGATTCATTTCGTGTAACGAAATAAAAGGAGGGAGATCATGAACAAAGAACAAGCGGTTAAGAATCCTAAAGGGTTATTGATCTCTCTTTGTGCGGTCATGATGATGTCCGTAATGAATGGAACGATGTTCAATATCGCTGTGCCAGATATAGCAAAAACGTATCATCTGCTTCCCTCCGAGGTGAGCTGGGTCATGACAGGGTACATCATGGTTTATGCTGTCGGGGCGCTTACTTATGGGAAATTAGCTGATTATTATCCATACAGGACTTTGATTACATTTGGATTGACTATTTTTTGCTTGGGTTCACTGTTCGGATTTTTTGCACAAAATTATGGAATGGTATTACTTGCGAGAGTCATTCAGGCTGTCGGCGGGGCGATGATTCCTGCCCTCGTATTTTTAGCACCAATAAAATATTTCCCTAATGAACGGGGGAGAGTCCTTGGGATCGTCTCATCGGTTATGGCTTTCGCTTCAGGTATCGGCCCGATTGCGGGCGGGTTCATCGCTGGTTTTTTAGATTGGCGTTATTTATTTTTGACTTCAGCTTTGATCATTGTCACATTGCCATTCCTGAGAAGGAATTTACCACAGGAAGCTGTGAAGAAAGGGTATATTGATTTTGTCGGAGCCGCTTTGATTGCCGGATTCATTTCTTCTTTATTATTGGGGATTACCCTTGGCGTTTCCTGGTTGTTTATCGTGTCCGTTGCATTTTTCCTTTTGAATATTTGGCGGATGAAGACGATTGAGGAACCATTCATACCGGCGCACCTATTTAAGAATATCAAGTACCGTACGACAATCATTACGAGCTTTCTCAGCATCGTTTGTCTTTTCGGAATGATGTTCATGCTGCCGATCATGTTCCGTGATGCTTATGAAATGGGTACGATGACAATTGGCCTCGTACTGTTCCCTGGAGCTTTGAGTGCAGCGTTGATGGGACAAAAAGGTGGGAAATTAGTGGATACGAAAGGCAACACTTTCGTTCTTTATCTTGCGCTTACATTACTTGCCGTAGGATTTCTGCTTTTATCAACCCTTGTCGGTGCCCATCCGTACGTGGTGAGTGCCGCAATTATCGTCGCATATATGAGCTTTCCGCTTGTCCAGGCATCTTCAGCTGATATTTTGGCAAACATTCTTCATAAGAATGAAACGGGCGTAGGTATGGGCGTGTTCAATCTCTTGAATTTTGTTTCGGGTGCATTGAGCGGGGCGATCATCGGAAAATCGCTTGATATTTTCAACCCTGGTCAGCCATTCAACTGGTTCGGATTTGAAGGAACGACAGCTGTTTACAGTAATGTCTTTCTTGCTTTTTCGCTGATCATCATTATCGGTTTTGTCCAGTTCCGCATGAACTATGAAAAAAATAATCAAACTTACAGTCAAAAGAAACCCGCTTCCTTATAAAAGGAGCGGGTTTCCTGATGATTATCAATAATGGCAGGAATCCTTATTTTTCGAAAAATATGAACCCGATTATCACTTCTACAAATTCCGAATGAAATTATACGGATATAGAAGTGTCGCTGTTGACCAGGGAATCACAATACTTTCTTCGGCAACTGCTTTCTACAATGCTGTCCATCCATTCTGCTTCAATTTCATCATAGACATCATCGACATGCTCCCCGTCAATGATAATGACGAATGGGGTGTCTATATCCATAAAAAGAAAGAACGATAGCAGTTTAGGAAGATGACCGGCATCAGCAATCAAGTGCTTTTGGTTTAAGTATAGGTCGCAATTGTTTTTCGTTACTGATTTATACAATTTCATAATCTGATTTGTTTTTAGTGGTTTTTGTAATTGTACTTGGTAAGAAGACAGCTCCTTCACTGTCGTCACCTCCGTAATGTTTTGTTAATATATCTCTACCCCCGGTCAACAACCACTAAACATCCGGTCTTCTTCAGTTTATCTTCATCACTTTCTTGAATGGATGGCAATAGGAGGGAGTCTCTTATACGTGACATCCTCAATCATTGTCCACTTCCTTTCTATGGAAGATCGCGATATATCACTATATCACCTTGATATTCATAGAATAGAGATATTCCACGCACACTTCCTTAGTTTGCTTCTGAAATGCATAGCACCTTCCAAAGGGAGGAGCGTTTCCCTTCAAAGGAATAAGGGTAAACTTTTGGTAACCTTGTCCCCTCGGGGAGAACGTGGTATTATCTTAAAAAATCGGAGGTGATCGTATGAAAAGAGTGACACTTGTCGATGTATTCAAACATCGTGTTACCCAAAAATATTTACAACGATCCGGCATCAATCACGCGGTCACCGTGACAGGCTATGCTTTTGAAATGGCGTTGGAAGAAGGAGTGGATCCTGATTTGGCAACTAAATCGGCTCTCCTTCATGATATGGGGCATTATGAATGGTATCGTGATGGGAAATGGGATTATGAGGAATACAGGAAACATGATATTCATGCTATCAAAGGGGCAGAACGTGCCCATAAACTCCTGGTCCGTTTGGGAGAAGACCGCCTCGTCGCGAAAGAAGTATCACTCGCGGTGCTGCTTCATACCGACAGTTACCTGCCATTTAACCTTGATGACAAACGCACTACCTTACAAGATGTCGTCACAAGAGCGGATGAAAAAGATGAACAGCCCCTGGGAATGCACCATTATAAAAAAATGGACAAAAGTGAAGCGGTCCAGCTTCTCCATGCTCTGGATCAGCGAATTGAACAAGTGTTGGAACAAAAAGAAAAGCTGTCTGGGTGACTGATATTCAGGTGTTTTACAAGTTTGTCAAGCTTTTTTTGAATAAAGGCTTTACTTTTGGAAAAAGATTCTATATAATTTCCAGTGTAAGTAAATTTCTATGAAAGCGAGGTCGAATCCAATGGAAAACTATATGGTACAAAATCCAATCAACTCAATAAGATCGGCCTGCGCTCAGAAACAAATCTGAGAACTACGACTATTTTCAAAAAAAGTAATCATAACAGCCGCAGGTGATGCATATTGTATTCCTGTGGCTTTTTTTATGGGAGGAATTTCTCTAAAAAAAGCTGCAGATCACCTGCGGTTTTTTGTTGTGCTATCTTAGGGTAAAATTACCCTTTTGATATAAAATTACACTAAAGGGGAGGTTTATAATGACGATTCAATTTTTAATTTTTAAGATTACAGTCATAAGAAAAAAACGTCAAAAGTTTCAAGAGTTGCCGGGTTATCGACTCACAGCACAAGATCAATGGCTTGACCGTAAGTCTGCATTTAACCGTTATATCTAAACTAAGGAGGAGATTATTATGGTAGGTATGTTGAGAATTGCTTTTATGAACTGGTTGAATGACGAGAAGGATACGGCTTAGCCTCAGGACAGAGGAGGATTGGAAAATGAGAATCAATTTCCTTATATTTGTGATTTCGATTCAACGTTTGGACACATTATTGATTGATCGATCCATTATGCGCAAACGTTCAATTGAAAATAAGATTAACGAAATGAAATCTAAACATATGTATATTTAATTTCAGAAAACCTTCCTGCAAAAAGTGGGAAGGTTTTCTTTTGTCTATTCAAACATACTGTGCCTTTAGTGTAATAGTAAGGGAATTTCCGTAATTGGACAGTCCCCTTTTGTATAACCTTGGAGAATTACATATGAAGGATCTATTCAACAATGATAGAATCTATTCTAACTTCAGAAATATCATAAGGAGACAAGCTTTTTCACGATATATTTTGATTAAGTAAACGACCTTGAGAGAACGATTATTCTTTATCCTTATTACTTATGGATAGGTTAATCTTTGTTGGACTATGTATCGGAATATTGGAAGAATGCTTGATTTAACGAATTGAAAGAGGGAGGGAGTTCTATTAAGTCATTCCTGTTAAGTATATCTATTGTGGTCACTCTTGCTATTCTGGGAAATGCTTTTGTAGGGGACGGTTTAACTGTTTGGTATGCGGAACTGGACAAGCCTTGGTATTTAGTTCCTCTATGGTTTTTTATCATTATTGGAATTCTTTATTACATGATGGTATCAGTCATTTTATATAGGCAAATCAGCAATATTGCTGGATCGATGTTACGAAAGGTTGCATTAATTCTGACGCTGAGTATGCTGGTGGGAAATGAATTATGGAACTACTTGTTTTTTGGTCTGAAAAGTACTTTATTAGGTTTTATCAGTTTAATCCCTTTTATCATGATTGTTGGTTTATTAGCATTCACCCTCAAAAAAATTGATGTTTTTTCTTTTAGAATTCTACTACCTTATGTTTTGTGGTTAGTATATGATTTGATATGGACATTCGGTTTATATATGCAAAATTTGTAATTCAAATATCATTATAAGTTTATTGCCTGATGAAGATTATTGATTGCTCTCCCTCCTTTCCTGGTTGTCAATATATGTTTATTTGTTCCTTTCCAGGGTATTCATTCAAAAAGCCTACTATAGGAGGGAGTCCATGAGTCACAAAGCGAAAGTGATTCTAGTGACAATCATCGGATTAGGTTTTATAGGGTATGTAATATACGAATTCATAGCCGGTGATGTAACCTATCGCACTTATAAGTTAATTGGTGTAGTGGCAGTCATAGGTTATATTCTTTACACAGCCTTTTCAAGTAAAGAAGAAAGCGAATTGATTGTGATAAGGGTATGGATGGATAGCTATCTATCTATCTATCTATCATTTTTAATACTCCTGCAAATGACTTATGCTTTGCTTGGCAGATTTCTTACAGCTGATTCCACTCACCTCTGCTTTTTAGGAGGATGTTTATGCAAGAACTAGATACTGATGTGCTGATTGTCGGTGCTGGACCTACGGGACTAATGATGGCGAATCAATTGAATAAGTATGGTATACGGTATCGAATCATTGATCAGAAGAACCGGCGATCCTTATATTCTAAAGCTTTAGTTGTTCATGCGCGTACGATCGAAATGCTGGAGATATTAGGGGTTGAGGATAAATGGATCAATGAAAGCTTTATTAGTAAACAATTGAACTTTTATTATAACGATGAATCCTTGTTTACTATAGATTTTTCACTCTTGAGAAAGAAAACGGATTTTCCTTTTTTGAGCATCCTGCCTCAAAGTGAGACGGAAAAGCTCTTAGAAAATAATCTTCCTGCTGAGACTGTACAGTGGAGTACTAAACTGATTGATATACAAAATCATGAAGATTCCGCCCGTGCTACTGTGATGAAAGGAGGGGAAGAGTACGATATTTGCGCTAGATATGTAATCGGGTGCGATGGGGCTCATAGTAAGACAAGAAAGTTAGCTCAGATGCCATTCGAGGGAGAATCAGAGAACATTACTGTGATGCTTGGGGACGTGGAAATCAATGAGCCTTCGTTAAACAATAAATTATCACTCATATCTACACAACGTGGCTTGCTTTTCTTTGCTCCTTTCCAGAATAACTACACAAGAGTCATTGCCATTGATTTTGACAAACAGGGCAGCAATTTCCCTGAAGAAGTTACTCTCGACGAGATTCAAGCGTCGGTTACAAAGCTGTATCCGGAGTCCTTACAGTTGGAGAATCCTTTTTGGCTGTCCAGTTTTACAGCTTCCCATCGGCAGGTTCCTTCTTATAAGGATAAGCGGGTATTCTTTGCAGGTGATGCTGCTCACATTCATAATCCGTTAGGTGGACAAGGAATGAATGTAGGGATCCAGGATGCTGTAAATATATCCTGGAAACTAGCTTATGTTTTAAAATATCATCTATCTCCAAGTCTGCTCGATACTTATCAGGAAGAAAGAAAACCGGTAGCACAAGATGTCATAAAAGCTACAGACCGTTTAATCCAGGTAATGAGTATCCAAAATAAATATGCTATAAAGGCAAGAAATAAAGCAATGCAGGTCTTCTTAAACAATCATACGATTCAGAAAAAAATCGCTTCCCGCTTATCACAAATAGAAGTGGATTATACATTTACTTCGTTCTCGAAACAAATGAGGAAAAGGACCGAAGCTAAAAAAAGTACAACCGGAGAAAGGATTCCGAATATAGGCCTTCACACGTTACGAAATGAGAAAAGTGACTTGTATGACTTACTAAGATCCGGTGAATGTTTATTACTCGTTTATACTGATGAAAGTGGTTTGCCACAAGTGAAGGAGCAGGTCATGAAAGCACTTCAAGTCTTTTATCAAAAAGTAGGTGATTTCTTGACACCTGTTTTCATTATTCAAAATGATGTACAAGGAAAGAATGATAATGATGAAGCGATTTACTTCGATATTAAAGGGGAAGTAAAAGATCGATTAGGTTTATCTAACGGGGATGTCATGATTATTCGGCCAGATGCCTATTCTCTAGTCCACACTTCGTCTAATCAGGCTGGAAATTTAAAAGAAGCTTTGGTTAATTATTTTGGATAATCTTCCCGTAGGAAAATTCAGATGGATAACACTAGTTTCACCTGAAGATCAGGAGGGCACCGAGCTTTTACTTGAACCGAATGACCACCCGGCAGCGAAAGAGTATCAACAGAAGATATATGCTGAGGGTATCCCTGCAACCATATTTGGTGTCGAGGATATTAAGCAGGAGTACGAACGTTTATCAGAAAAAGGCGTGGAGTATACTATGGAGCCGACAAAAATGGGAGAAATCACCATGGCTGTTTTCGATGATACTTGCGGCAACCTGTTGCAGATTGCGCAAAAGTAAACGGTACTCAACGATATTATATTCATCAATCACCTGTTAACCCTGTGCAGGCAGCAGATTATACATTTAGAAAAACAATAGAAAAGGAAAGGTTATAGATATGATTACTTCAGCGGGCGATTATCCATCCAAAGATAATCGCTTCTTTTATTGGCATATTCGATATGTGGAGCAAAAATCATTCAACCCATCGAAAACAAAATCCAGAATATGTTAAAATCCTCTTGTCACTAGAAATAGAAGAGACTTGTTGCCATATATGTATTTTTCATCTATTATCCAGTAACCTTTCTTGAATATTTTTAGAGTGAATAAACGCTTCGACATACGGCATTTGATTCAGTCCTCATCATGTTGAAGCATTTTGTTACCTGGCGTTTAATAGAGGGCAGGCGGCACTCTTACTCATAGTAATATAAATTTGATTCATTTATTTAATCTTCGGGAACTATCAGAATAATAGACTTATATGAAGGAAATGAATCACAATCACATTTTGACCACCTTTGAAAAAATATGAAGATTCAGGTATGTTCAAGGGAGATGAATTAATAGGTAAGTAGAAAGGAAGGTCCCGATGAGTCTCCATAGGAAACCACTCCTCGTTTTTGAAGCCGTCCACAAAGTGATGGCACATCGGAAAAATGGACGACCAGAAACGGTAGAGTTGAGCGAAGCAGATGGTAGGATTTTAGCAGAAGATTTACGTGCCACTCATCCAGTCCCTCCTTTCGACAAATCACCATATGATGGATTTGCTTTAAGGTCGGAAGATACAAACGGGCTATCAAAAGAAAATGTGGGTACATTTCGCGTTATTGAAACGATTGGTGCTGGTGAGCAAGCGAGTGGTCCTTTACAACCAGGCGAAGCTGTCCGCATTATGACAGGAGCTGAGATTCCAGAAAAGGCTGACTGTGTGGCTATGTTTGAAATCACCCAGTCCTTTGAAGAGAATGACCAAGCGTACATAACTTTGAAGCGTACGCTCGAAGAAGATCAGAACATCATTAAAGAAGGATCAGAAAATAAAGAAGGGGATTCCCTGGTTGCGGCTGGCACCCGTATTAATCCAGGAGTCAAAGCACTCCTTGCGACGTTCGGGTATGCTGAAATCCAGGTTTATCAGCGACCTGCAATCGGTGTGTTTGCTACAGGCACCGAGCTTTTAGAAGTGGATGAACCGTTAGAGCCAGGGAAAATTCGCAACTCGAACGCCTATATGATTCTGTCCCAAATCGAACGGGCAGGAGGGCAAGGGTTTTACTTAGGTAAACTGGATGACGATTTTGATACTTGCTTTGATGCTGTTTCCCGCTCCCTTACGGATTATGATTTTTTGATTACGACAGGTGGCGTATCTGTCGGTGATTATGACTTAATGCCGGATATATATGAAAAGCTTGGAGCGGAAGTTTTATTTAATAAGGTAGGAATGAGGCCGGGGAGTGTCACAACTGTCGCTGAAAAAGACGGTCAGCTTCTTTACGGATTAAGTGGTAATCCTTCGGCCTGTTACGTCGGGTTTGAATTATTTGTCCACCCGATCATTCAGAACTTTATGGGGAATCCTGAACCACATCACCGACGGATAGAGGCGACACTCGGGGAAGATTTCAAAAAGCCGAATCCGTTCACGAGGTTCGTCAGGGGATATCTCGACTTTAACAAAGGGCAAGTGTTCGTCTATCCAGCAGGCATCGATAAATCTGCGGTGGTTAGTTCGCTGGCTCACACTAATGTATTGATCGTCCTTAAAGGTGGCACACGCGGATACCAAAAAGGAGATCAGGTAGAAGCGATTTTATTAGACGGCTTCCAGGGCCAGGATCAATTTGAAAAGGAGTGATCGTATAGAACCATATGTTGCGGATCAATTAGGCCGACCACTCAAGGATTTGCGTATTTCCGTCATCGACCAATGCAATTTTCGTTGTACGTATTGCATGCCTGCAGAAATCTTTGGACCTGACTATGCTTTTTTACCAGAAGACCAATTGTTAAGTTTCGACGAAATTATCCGTCTTGTTAAGGTCTTTGCGAAGTTTGGCGTAGAGAAAATCAGATTGACTGGCGGCGAACCTTTGATGAGAAAAAACCTGGATGATTTAATCCGCCGCATCCGGGAAGTGGACGGCATCAAAGATATTGCAGTAACCACGAATGCTGTTTTCTTAGTCAGACAAGCAAAGAAATTAAAAGAAGCAGGGTTGGACCGTGTCAATATCAGTCTCGATGCCATTGAAGATGAAGTCTTTCAAGAAACCAATGGAAGAGGCGTCAAAATAAAGCCGGTTTTAAAGGGAATTGAAGCTGCCAGAGATGCCGGGCTGCCGATCAAAGTCAATATGGTCGTCAAAAAGGGAATGAATGAAAGTCAAATTCTTCCTATGGCCCGTTATTTCAAAGATACAGGAGATACGTTGAGGTTCATCGAATTCATGGAGGTAGGAAACCATAATGGATGGAATATGGATGCAGTCGTACCGAAGAAAAAAATCATCGATCAAATCCATGAAGAAATGCCGCTTATCCCGTTAGATGCAAATTACTATGGAGAAGTTGCTTCCCGTTATCGTTATAAAGACGGGGAAGGGGAAATCGGTGTCATATCTTCTGTGACGGAAGCATTTTGTTCGAGTTGTACCCGCGCCCGGCTCTCTGCAGATGGACAGTTGTTCACATGTTTATTCGCTTCTTCAGGTTATGATCTTCGTGAATGCCTGCGCAGCGACTACTCGGAAGAACAGATAACAGAATATTTAATTGCAATATGGACAGGAAGAAGCGATCAATACTCAATTGATCGAGCAAAAGGGAAACCTATGAAAGAGAATAAAATCGAAATGTCCTATATTGGAGGATGAATTATCAAAATCGGGCGATCTATCTTTGCTCAGAGAGTCCGTGTCCTCTATAATATAGATAACATTCATTCTCGGAGGTCATTTGGATGAAAACCTTTAAGCTGATTTCAATGGATATCGTGGAAGAAAAAAATGAAGATATCACTCAAAGACGGATCAAGTTGCAGGATGGCTTAATCATCAACCGTGAAGATGACCATGGCCGCTGGGTCATTGAAGCCTTCGTTGATGAGAGTTATACAGACTTCTTCCGTACTATGCATGAGAACGAAGAAGAAATTATTGTCCAAGTCAAAATTACGAAGCCGAGCAACCGGCCCGCTACCTTCATGGTTAAACCGATTGATATCAATATGATCGGGGAAGCGATGAATGTCATCTTCATGGGAACGATTGTCGATCGTCAGCAGGAGCAAGTGGAAAGAGTGCTCAAACAGCTGCTCGATGAAGGTTTTCAAGGGGAAGACCTGTTAGAAGAGTTTAAGAAAAGGGGCAACGAGTCTAAAGCATAAGTTTAAACACTGGAGGCGTCCATATTCAGGCGCCTCCCTACATATGTTGGTGAAAAAGTCCTGGGAAATTATGATTAAAAGAAGAAATTTGTCGATTATACTGCTATAATATGAATGGTGCTCCATCATCGATCAGAAATAGCAACATCAAAGGAGATTTACTATGTGGGTGAGAAGAAAAGGCCTGCGTTGGCTTAATGACTTATCGCCATTCCAGCTAATTGCGATTTATTATTTAGTCGCTGTCACTATTTCATCGATTTTAATCGCACTGCCTGTCGGTCATCGCGATGGAGTACAACTTAATTTCATTGATATTTTATTTACAGCTGTCAGCGCGGTCAGTGTAACAGGTTTAACAACCGTCCCGACTGCGGAAACTTTTAATACGACTGGTGTGTTCATATTAGCACTTGTACTCCAGTTCGGCGGTATCGGTGTCATGACACTGGGTACCTTGATTTGGTTAGTCTTAGGGAAAAAGATCGGTTTGAAAGAGAGACGGCTGATCATGACCGATCAGAACCAGACATCCTTCCAGGGGATGGTACGTCTCGTTAAGGAAATCGTCATCGTCGTATTGATTATCGAGTTGATCGGTTTTCTTATTTTAGGCACTTATTATTTACAATATTTTGATCCTGGGGAAGCTTACCTGCAAGGGTTTTTTGGAGCCATCAGTGCTATGACGAATGGCGGCTTCGATATTACAGGAGAATCCTTGAGACTCTTCAAAGATGATTATTTTGTCCAATTCATCAATATGATCTTAATTATTTCTGGAGCGATTGGTTTTCCAGTGTTGATTGAGGTTAAACAATATATAATGCATAACAGTGAAGAAAAGACCATCAGGTTTTCATTATTCGCCAAGTTGACCAGCTTTACATTTTTCGCGCTCGTCATTTTTGGTGCGGTTATGATTTCCATCTTAGAGTTCAATCATTTCTTTTCAGATAAATCCTGGCATGAAGTCTTCTTCTATGCCTTGTTTCAATCCGTTACGACACGGAGCGGCGGGTTAGCGACGGTGGATATCAACCAATTCACTGAACAGACCCAAATCTTTATGTCTTCCCTGATGTTTATCGGAGCTTCACCCAGCAGTGTCGGGGGAGGGATACGGACGACAACCTTCGCTTTAGTAGTCATCTTTGTATTAACATTTGCACGAGGCGGAAATCACATCCGGATCTTTCGCAGAGAAATACATCCGGAAGATTTGAACAAAGCGGTAGTTGTCACAATGGTGGCCTTATTTGTATGCTTCAGTGCTGTCATGGCTTTGTCGATTACAGAGCCCTTCACATTGAATGAAATCTTATTTGAGGTCTGCTCAGCCTTCGGAACTGTCGGGCTATCGCTGGGAATCACTCCTGGTCTCAGCAGTTTCGGAAAATGTGTACTCATGCTGTTGATGTTCTTAGGAAGGATCGGCCTGCTGACGTTCTTGTTTTCCTTTAAAAAGCAGGATAAAGCACAAGGTAAGTACCATTTTCCAAAAGAGAGAATCATTATTGGTTAGTACAATCGTTGCTTAGGGGGCAGTATGATGCCGGACCGAAACGGGATTACCAACATACCTATTCATGAATGGATTTTCCAGCAAATTCAAGATCCGCTTTTGTTCACAAATGAAGCGGGCGACATCATCCGTTGTAATCAAGCAGCTCTAGAGGTGATCGGACCTGAACGACAGACGGTAAGGGACCTGTTGGACTTTAAAAAGTTAAAGGACCATGAGGGAATCAAGAAGATAGTTGATTTCCAAACTGAAGGGGATCGTTTATATTTCGTCCAGTGCATGAGAGTAAGGAAAGAGGAGGGGCTTTATGCCCTTTTATTCCGCCCTCTTTCTATTTCCGATCAAACCTTGGAAGTGAAAAGGGAAATGGACCGGTTAATGGATGCCAGTTCAGAAGGGGTGGTCATGCACGACCATGGAAGAATCGTTGATTGTGATTCAACCTTTGCTCGTATGTTCGGGTACAAAAGGGAGGAAATACGAAATACAGATGTGTTTTCTCTTGTTGATGAGGACAGTAGAGAAAACCTGAAGCAGTTGCTCCATACATATCCTGAAGAGCCTTACCAATTAAAAGGAAAGAAAAAAGACGGGACCACTTTTTTCCTGGAAATACTTGCCCACCCTTATCCACAGGAAGACCGTGTCTTAAGAGTTGCCATCATCCGTGATGTTACGGAACGAGTACATAATGAAAAGAAAATTGAATTCATGTCCTATTATGATGAACTGACGGATTTGCCGAACCGGCATTACTTCCATGACATGCTGAATGAAGCTTTAATGGAAGCTGCGGGACAGGGAGAAGGGGTAGCCGTACATTTCATTGACTTGGATTATTTCAAACAAATCAATGATACCCTTGGATATGCGTTCGGAGATAAACTGCTTAAGGCATGTGCGGAGCGATTGAAAAGTATACAAGAGCAGGACACCTTTATAGCACGTATGGGAGGCGACGAATTTTTAGTCCTGCAAAGATATGTTACATCAAAAGAGAAGGCGGAAGATTATGCTGAAAAGATGATCGGTATATTCCAAAGACCTGTGACTATTGATGATTATGAGTTGTACACTTCAGTCAGTATAGGTATCAGTTTATTTCCTGATCATGGGCGTTCCGCTGATGATTTGATTAAAAAATCGGACAGTGCCATGTTCACCGTCAAAGGGAGGCATCGGAACAATTATTTGTGCTACAACGCATCGATAAGTGAGAAGTTTGAGAAAATGCTCTCGATGGATTCGGAGTTAAGAAAAGCACTGAAACAAGAACAATTGGAGCTTCATTATCAGCCTCAAAAAAGTATCGGCACCGGCAAGATCGTCGGATTAGAAGCATTGATTCGGTGGAATCACCCGGATAAAGGGATGATTTCTCCTGCAACGTTCATCCCCATCGCCGAAAAAAATGGACAGATCATAGAAATCGGAGAATGGGTGATGAAGGAAGCATGTAAACAGAATAAACAGTGGCAGGATGAAGGTTTTGCCCCCGTTATCGTAGGTGTGAACCTCTCAGCATTGCAATTTCTCCAAAAGGATCTGGTTTTCAGGGTGAAGCAGATTTTGGAAGAAACCGGACTCGCACCGGAATACCTGGAGCTTGAAATTACCGAGTCAATGGCCATGACGAATGAAGAGTACATCATACATACATTGAAAGAGCTTCGGGAGCTGGGTGTCCATGTCTCCATAGACGATTTCGGTACAGGGTATTCTTCCTTGAAGTATTTAAGCCGTTTCCCTGTCAGTAAGTTGAAAATTGATAAAGTGTTTATCAGTGAGAACCAGAAACAAAACCAGGCAATCGTCAAATCCATCATCCATATGTCTCACTCTCTCAATATGAAAGTGATTGCTGAAGGAGTGGAGACTGCGGAGCAATGGAATTTTCTCAAAAATGAAAAATGCGATGAAATCCAGGGTTATTTCTACAGTAAGCCCTTGCCCCCGGAACAATTGAGTGATGTTTTCAATTCATCAATCGTCCATTAATGAAGAACACAAGGTTTATTTCGAGAAGGGTGTGTGAGTGGAGGGCGTTGGGGAAGGGCTCGCTTTCCGCGGGAACGCGATGAACCCCTCTAGCAAAACGCGTGGCCGCTGAAAAGCCCTCTTCATTCTAGAGAAGATGTTAAAGTTTGTTGTTGCTTCTCACGAATCGCTTGTCGGTGGATGCTTGCCGGCACGGCCTCAGCCTCAGCTAACTTGGTCAAGAAGACCCCTTGACCAAGTGGTTCTTCGGATCGCGCTGTTCCCGCAGGCGTCACCACCGAACGCTCATCGTGGAATCAACGAGGTCCATCTAAAAGAAAAGCGCCATGGGATTTTTTCAAAAATCCCATGGCGCTTTCTTGTTCCACTATATTCACCTTTTCTTGTTACCTGAAATGCGTATTTTCGAGACATTTTGGTCCATGAGCTTAGTATTTGTTTGATATTGATGGTGAATATCGCCACCAGCCCTTGTACACACACAGAGTGATGTTCTTTTATTAATCAAAGAACATCACTCTTTTCATGTTTGCTGTTCCTTTATAGAGAGACTAGCGTGACATAACCTAAAGAAGCATGCTTTACGGCGTTGCTGCTTATGGGTAGATAAACTTCCAGCCTCTCTCCTCATTTAACCCCTTATAGTTTTAATTCCGACAATTCCGTAATGAAACTGTCTTTACCACATGATTATCTTAAAACTGCAAAGGGGTTGCCGCTTTTAATCTCAGCAATAAAATGCTGCTCCTACAATGATCAATAGAATGAACAATACGACGATCAAGGCGAAGTTATTGCCATAACCTCTTGGTCTGCCGCAACGTCTTCCTCCGTAAGGGTTGCCTCCGTACATAAGCTCACCTCCTGTTGTTACATTCGTAGCCTATGCAACGGAGGTCGGCGGTGTATAGTCATACACCCAGTTGAATTAATTCATGAAAGTAGGTGGGGCAAGTTTAGTTATTTTACTTTTCTGGTGCATTTCATTTCGGCGCTGCTCTTCATGGTGTTCACACTGATCGATTTCTTCACACCAATGGTTTAGCTGCTCATTGCTGAACTGGTTATGGGGTGGTGCATGTGTAGAATGGGAAGGGAAATAGGGCCCTGAAACTCTTTGGTTTGAATACATAACCTAGCCTCCTTAGCCTATATTGTCCCCTTTCTTTGCCGGTTTATCCTTGCTTGTTGAGGGACCGATTTGAAAAGAGGAATCAAACTTCTTATGTAGAAGTAATTAAGCTAATCACTAATTAGAATGCGTAAATAGATAGTTACTATGACATAAGTATCTACAGCGCTTGTTTTCTTCAGCAACGCTCTCCAGACCATTTTTATCAGAAATGATTATTCGCAACTTCCTCCGCTAGCCTAGTTGTTTAACATGGAGCATATCGGGTAAGTGTATTGAATAGCTACAAATGTTTAAGTTTTGTATAATGTTTGTATAATGTAAAACAGGTAAAGAAGGTGAGCTTATTGAAAAAGATTGCCATAATCGGCGCAGGCCCAGGTGGATTAGCTTCAGCCATGATTCTCGCTTCTAATGGATATGATGTCCATGTATATGAAAAACAACCGTACGTGGGGGGGAGAAATGGGCATTTCACCATCGGTGATTATACTTTCGATATCGGTCCAACGTTTTTGAGCATGCCTCAAATCATGGAGGAGATTTTCGAAATGTCCGGAAGAAATGCTCATGATTATATGGATTTAAAGGAATTGTCACCAATGTATGAGCTGCAATTTGATGGTGTACGGATTCCGATGTATCGGGACCGGAAAAAAATGTTGACCACCATCACTGAACATTTCCCTGGAAATGAACTTGGTTATGAGCGGTTCATGGAGGATACGGGGGAGAAGATGGAGGCTTTAATGCCCCTCTTGCAAACCCGCCATCATAGGCTCACCGACTATTTAAGCAAACGAGCTCTAAAGGCCTTGCCTAAACTATCAATTGGTAAATCCGTGTATGATGTCCTTTCTGACTATTTCACTGATGAAAAACTGAAAATCGCCTTCACCTTCCAAGCTAAATATCTTGGTATGTCCCCATGGGAGTGCCCAGGAGCTTTTTCGATTCTTTCTTATATGGAACATGAATGGGGTGTGTTTCATCCCATTGGTGGTGTAAACCGACTTTCTAAAGCGATGGCGGCGGTGACAAGAGAGAGTGGCGGAAATATTCACCTTGAAAATGGTGTGAAACGAATAGCTGTTGAGGGCAAAAAAATCACTGGTCTGGAGCTCGAATCAGGAGAGCATGTGAGAGCAGATGAATACATCATCAATGCCGATTTTGCCGAAGCGATGAATCATTTAGTAGATGATGGCGTGTTGAAGAGTCATTCAAAAGCAAAATTGGAAAAGAAGAAATACTCCTGTTCCACTTTCATGATTTATGTTGGTCTGGATAAAAAGTATGACATGCCCCATCATACGATTTTATTTGCTGATGATTATCAGAAAAATGTCAATGAAATGACTAAGGACCTTGTTTTGTCTGATGAACCGTCCATTTATATCCATAATGCGAGTGTGACAGATCCGACACTCGCCCCGGAAGGGCACTCAGCTGTCTATATCCTTGCTCCTGTACCGAATAATTATTCGGAAATCGACTGGGATGAAAAACAGGAAACGTTTAAGAAACTGATTTACGATGAGATAGAAGAAAAAACAGGATTTACGGATATTCGTAATCATGTAGTCGAAGAGAAGATACTGACACCTAAACAGTGGCAGTCGGACCATTTTGTACACAAGGGGGCGACGTTCAGCATGGGACACCAGCTCTCTCAAATGATGTATTTTCGCCCGCATAACCGCTTCCAGGAGTTGGAGCATTGCTGGCTCGTCGGCGGAGGCACCCATCCGGGGAGTGGTTTACCGACGATTTTAGAATCTGCCCGTATTACGACGAGCTGGATAAGAGAGAAGGAGGTGCAGCCTTCATGACCCATACGGCATTAGTTGGCGGTGGTATCGGTGGATTGGTGACAGCCCTGCTTCTTTCTAAAGAGGAAGGCCGGGAAATCACAATTTTCGAGAAAAATGATCATCTTGGAGGGCGTTTGACCTATGAGCGGCATGGGGATTTTAAAATCGACCAAGGTCCGACCATTGTTCTTTTACCGGATATGCTGCTGGACATCCTGGAAGAAGGGGGGATGGCTAAGGAAAGCATCCCCCTCATTCCGTGCGACCCTCTCTACGATGTACATTTTCATGACGGAACTTCTTTTACCAAGTATGCTGACGTTGAAAAACAAAAAGCTGAACTGAAAAATAGGTTCCCCGGAAATGAAATACACTTCGATCGCTTCTTACGGGATATGAAAGTACGGTTTTTACGAGGAAAAGCTCAATTTCTTGAGCGGTCATTTGTCGATAAACGGACTTTTTTCTCCAGAAAGAACTTAAGAACATTGATCAAGTTGAAAGCTTACCAAAATGTAAAGAAAATGATGCGCAGTTATTTCGATGATGAAAGACTGGTTGAGGCGTACACACTACAAACTTTATACATCGGAGGGCACCCCGAGCAGTCGCCGGCGATGTATTCCCTTGTCTCCTATAGTGAACATGAGCATGGCATTTGGTATATGAAGGGAGGGTATGCCCATCTTGTAGAAATGCTGGAAACGGAATTGAAAAGAAGAGGAGTAACCATACGAGTGGGTTCTGCTGTAGAGAAGGTGGTGACCGCAGGTGATAAAGCAACATCCCTCCTTGTTGAGGGGGAGGAATATTCATGCGATGAAGTGGTTTTAAATGGTGATTTCCCGATCATGGACCGTTTGCTGCCGGCCGAACAGAGGCTGAACCGAAAATACACCCCTTCTTCAGGCTGCTTGCTCCTCTATTTAGGACTTGATAAGAATTACGATCATCATTCCATCCATCAATTTTTCATGAGTGCCGATTTTGACAAACATATGAAACAGATATTCACAGAAAAACGATTACCTGATGATCCATCCTATTATACCTTCCATCCTTCCTTGATTGATGACTCATTGGCACCAGAAGGTAAAGGGGTGCTTTATACGCTCATACCTGTCCCGGTCGGCGGTGAGGTGAATTGGGAAAATAAAGATGCCCTGATTGATAAGGTGCTCGATCAATTGGAAAAACAAGGATTTCCTAACCTTAGGGACCATATGGAATGGATGCATGTGCGTACACCAGAAGAAGCAGAGAGAGAAGGTCTCTATGCCGGTGGAAGCTTTGGAATCGCTCCGACTCTTTTTCAATCAGGAGTTTTCCGCCCGCAACTTCAGCCGTACCCCTTAACAAATGTTTATGCTGTAGGAGCCTCCGTCCACCCGGGAGGAGGCGTTCCGATCGTCATGCAAGGGGCGAAATTACTGGCGGATCGTTTGCAAAAAGAGGAGGAAGAAAGGCATAATTACAGGCGAGGTGTTTAGTGATGACGGACTTGAATGAAGCATACCATCATTGTCGTGAATTAATCGAAAAGCATTCCAAGACGTTCTCTAAAGCTTTTGCTATGCTGCCAAAAAAGCAAAAAAGAGCAGTTTGGGCGATTTATGCTTTTTGCCGACGTGTTGATGATATTGTAGATGAAGGAGAAAATCCGAAGTCGGAGCTTGAAGCGTTTGCAGTGGATTTCGAAGCATTCATGGATGGAACACTGGAACTTGACCATCCTTGCTGGATTGCACTTGATGATGTATTCAACAATTTCCCCATCGATCCGCAACCTTATTACGATATGATAAAAGGCCAGCGAATGGATCTTTATCCAAGGACGATCCATTCAAAAGACGACTTGCTTGATTACTGCTACCACGTCGCCAGCACGGTTGGTTTAATGTTATTACCTGTCATCGCTCCAGGACGGGTGGACATGTTAAGAAATGGAGCAATTGAACTTGGGTATGCCATGCAGCTGACAAATATTCTGCGAGACATCGGAGAAGACTTGGAAATCGATCGTATCTATTTACCGGGAGATTTGATGAAACAGTATGGTTACACATTTGTGGAATTGCAAGAGCAGAAAGTGAACCAGGCGTTCATCCGATTGTGGGAAGATTTAGCAAGCGATGCTGAAATTTACTATGAGCAGGGTTTGGCGACGCTTGAAGCCTATCCTGTTTATTCAAGAGCTCCCGTCGGTGGTGCAGCGAGGATGTACCGTGCGATTCTTTCAGAAGTACGGAAAAATGACTATCAGGTCTTTGAGAAACGTAATTTCGTCTCTGATCAGAAAAAGAAGCAGATTATTGCAGAGATGCAGTAATTCTGCTTCTTTTTTAGAGTGAGATTAATATCATTTGATGCCACCTTCAGCTGATGAGACACACGCCAATGCTCTCATCAGTATAATTGCTGTGATTTATGCGCATACTTTAAGCAACTATTTTGCGAGGAAGAAAGGAAGGTAAAGATGGCTGAAAAATATTTGATTTACTACCAGGCAAAATCCGGACTTGTTAAACAAGTGCCTGTGATTGCCTCTCATAAGGAACAGGCACGTGCCACACATTTGCTATCAGACCCGAAAGCTAAAATCACCCATATCCGACTTTTGTAAAACTGAGGCAGTTGATCGCTTCAGTTTTTTTGTTGTCCAGGATGTCATAAAGTCACAGTCTGTGGTGGTCTTGTACGCTATCCCAAGAATAGATGAAGAAATCTAATCGAGTAATCCTGAATTCTCGTTATTCTATGTGGACGATTTTTCCTAATATCTGGTTGGCCACATTCTGACCGCTCAAGACGACCATTGGTGAGCCACCGCCGGGATGTGTGCTGCCACCGCAAAACCACAGATGTTCAATGTCCTGTGACTTATTGAACGGTCTCATGAAGGCTTGCATGCGATTATTGGAGGAGGGTCCGTACAATGCTCCGCGGTATGCTCCGAACCTTTTTTGAATATCGGCAGGATCCAGCACTTTTTCGTAGCGAATATGATTCCTGATCGGAACTCCCGCTTCTTCCAGTCTTTCATAGATGCGGTCTTTGTAAGCATCTTTATCTATCGCAGCATTGTCCGCCAATGGAGGAGCGTTCACGAGGATGAAACAGTTATCTCCTCCAGGCGAGACAGATGGGTCTGATTTCGACGATGTACAAATATAAATTGTCGGATCATCAGCATATAGTCCTTCTTTCAAAATTTTGAACTCTCTTTCATAGTCTGAAGAGAAAAACAGGTGATGATGCTTCAAGCGGCCGATGCGTGTATCCAACCCTGCGAGAATAACAAAGGCCGAAATTGAAGGGTCATAAGAACGCAGCTTGCGGTCTGATAGAAAGCGCCGGTCTTTATCATCAACCAGCTCAGGTAAAGCATGAAGAAGATCTCCGTTTAGAATGACGTGATCCGCTGCAAAAAATTCTCCTTCGATCGTTTCAACGCCGGTCACACTTTTATCCTCTGTGCGGATTTCTTTCACTTTTGTACCACTGTAAAGCTTCACCCCGACATTTTCTGCTGCCTTGACGAAACTATCAGCGATCTTTGTATTACCTCCGGGTACATAATAGACGCCATCATTCCATTCCAGATGAGCAATCAAACTGAATGTGGCCGGTGCTTTATAAGGGTCAGACCCTATGTAAGTGGAATAGCGGTTGAGTGCCTGGATAAGGTTCGGGTTGGTGAAATATTGCTTGAAAAAGTGATTCATCGACTGAAGAGGCCGGACTTGCGCCATGCTTTTTGCGAGGGCAGGGGAAAAGTAATCACCCCATCCCGAAAAAGTCCTGTGCAGGAAATGTTTTCGGGATAAGTCATACAGCCGCTCTATTTCCAATAAAAAACGCTCATATTCACGGTAGCCTTTACGATCGAAGTGGTGAAGCTGTTCTTTCATATAAGAGCGGTCTGTTGAAAAATCGAACACAGATCCGTCTTTGAATTCATTTCTCGTATGATTAGTGATTTTTTCAAAAGGGAGCTCCTCTGCAGGATCCAGACCTCCTTGTTGGACCACATGACGGAATACTTCTGGCATCGTGATCGTATTCGGACCGAAATCGAAGTGATAGCCACTTTCATTAACGGCCATCATTTTGCCGCCAAAGTGAGTGTTCTGTTCAAAAACTGAAACGTCAGAGCCGTTTTTAGCAAGGGTGATCGCGGAAGAAAGTCCACCAAGACCACCACCGACAATAGCTACTTTCATTGATATCGCCTTCCTTTCCAGTGGTAGGATTTCCCTTTTTTATGAACGGACATGGAAGCGACCATCATACTGATCAGCAAAAGTGCAGCCACCGGAATGAAAAAAGCAAGCCATAATGGATGGCCGGTTCTTGCATCTACATACATTTTGAATGTCACTGTCAGCAAATAAGGGAGGAGAAGCGCTATATTCCCTGTTCCGAGTGCAAAGCCAGCCAGCAATGCTGGTAACACGAATACAATTGTGTAAAAAAGGGTGAGGAAAGTGACCATCATCGCCGATCGTCCGATTCCTGTGTAAATATTTTTCTTGAACCCTCCCCACGTTTCGCTTGATGAGTCATACATGTAAGAAAGGGCGGATCCAGTAATATTGGCAAGCACCATTTTATAGCCATGCCTTTTCACTTCACGGGCAATGTGAACATCTTCAACTAACGAATCCATAACTGATCGGTGGCCACCGATTGCCTCATAAACTCCTTTCTCAATCACGATGAAAATCCCGCAAGCCGCTGTGAACATCGGCTTTGTCGTCTTGTTCGCCATGAAAAGAGGCAGGTGGAGAAGGACAACCATATGCTGCAGCGGGACGAGCATATGACTCAGAAAGTTATTATTCGGATAGTTTGGAAATCCACTCAGCATGGCGGCTTGTCTCTTTTTCATCGTTCCGAGTGACAGTTCAATGATTGAAGGGGAAACTCTGGCATCGGCATCAAGAAAAAAGTAATAGTCGCCAGCTGCTTTTTCGGAGAGTTGATGACAGGCATGAACTTTTCCGTTCCAACCTTCCGGGAGATCTTTCCCTTTCATTACCGACATTCTTGAATCTTGTTTTGTATATTCAATCAATCGTTCATAAGTCCCATCGTCAGAGTGATCATCGAGAAGGATGATTTCCAGGTTTTCATAAGTAAGTGAGCGAAGTGAATTAATCAATCCTGTAACATTTCCCGCTTCATTCCTTAATGGGACAAGGAGTGAAACCATCGGAAACTTCTGCAAATCGGTCAAAGGAGCAAGGGGATATAAAAAAAGACTATTGAATATCGTCCATATGTTAAGGAGGATCGTAACCGTCAAAAGAATGGTGAACAAAGACATGTTTCATCCCCGGCCTTTCTTTTAAATCTTGATAAATGCACCATGCTGTTCGTTAATGACTTTCTTTTTCAGCTCATCCAGTTGGTCGGTCATTTTCATTTCGAAGTGTTCCGTAATTGACTTACGATCCAGGTGAGCATAGCTATCTTTATCCAGAGGGGCGCCGATTTTGATGTATGCATTCGGTTTCCTTGTATGCTCCAATGAGTAATAAAGCGAAACAGGCACGACATCAATACCAGGACATTTCTCAGCAAGGTAGGAGACCCCTGAGAAAAATTGCAGCGGCCTTTTTTCCAGATGTTGTTCTTCCCCTTGAGGAAAAATCCATACGGTACTTCCTCTTTGAAGAAGTTCGAGGCTATACCTTAGTGATTTCAGCAAATGCCGTCTGTCGCTGGCATTGACAGAATAAGCACCAATGCTGCGGAAGAAAGGGAAGCGGCGAATGCCTTCTTCATGCATCATCCCATAGCCATCGGAGCGTACAAACTTGTCATTCAAATGAAAAATGATAAGCGGATCCCACCATGTAGAATGATTGATCAAGAACAAGGTCCTTTTCCTTGGAATGGAGGGTGGACCTTCCACTTGGATATTTGCAAAATGGGCTTTAAGGAACAGACGGTTAAAGCGGGTGAAACCCCACTCTACCATTGGTCTTTTACGAGCTTGTTGAAACATGTTTTTTCCTCCAAAAATACAAAACATACCAACCTGCAGTCATTAGACTGACAAGGGTGATGGCAAAGTACAACTTGCCTGTAAACGCAATGATGATGAACATACCGATGATCAAACCGAATACCAGACTCATCCGTCTTGGCCATTGTCCAGCCTCCGCAGGCTTTTCTGGACCCCATAGTAGAAAAATGATATGGAAAAAAGCCGCTAAAATGAACCATCCAAAAAAGTTGGAAAAAGGAATATCATAATACACACCAGGGTCTAGCCAAATCCAATATTCTTTCACTTTATAAGACACGGGATCAAGAATAAGGTCCATGGTTACAGCGCTCAATGCTCCTGTAAATAAAAAAACAATGGCTTTATTTATTCCGTGAAGTCCCGAAGAAATCATGCGGGCAAGCTCATGTGAACAGCCGATGATCAACAGCCATGCGAACCCGATCGTAAAGGGGGTTTCCCCGATTTTAAGCCCGAAATTCTCTGTGTAAGCGTAAGATCCGAATAAGAAATTGTATTTTACACCGAGATGCTCCACATAAATGCTGAAGAAAATGATGAATAGACTGTAGCTGGTGCCCTTCCAGAGTCCGTACATTTTAGAAAAATAGATGCCGGCAATGATTCCAGCGGTGATTAAAAACACGCTGTTCGCCCACTCCAGCCATGGGGGGAGGAGGTCGAATGATATAAGGATAAGACCGCAGATATACCAAAAGATGAAGAAACGAAAAATGTAGGTTGTCATAGAGCACCTCTTTCTTTCACTGGTGGCTCGGCTTATGTAAAAGTCTTTGTTAAAGGTTGTTGTCGTTTTTTATATGAGAGTTATTCAGTTATAACAGTATTATGGAAGACTCGATTCCGAGACATTTTTGGAGAGGATCGGGACGGCGGGGAATGCTTCGCTTTCCGCGGGAGCGCGTTGAGCCTCCTCGGACGCTGTCCTGTGGGGTCTCAACATGCCCTCTCTTCCCGCAGGAGTCTTCGCATTCCCCGCCGCCCCTTGCTATATGTTTTTCTCGGAATTCGTTCAGAAAAATACTGTCATATTTGAGTGAGAATCATACATTTTACGCTTAATTACAGAATGTCCTCGATGAATGCTCCCCTTGAGATGAAATTTCGAGAGTCTTCCTAATCGTATGGTTGGCTGGGAACGAGATTCCCGCGAGAATGGATTGGCTGGCAAGACCCCAAAGCGCTTTCGAGGAGGCTTGCCGTCCTCCCCGCAGGAAAGTGAGCCGTTTCCCAGCCAACAATAACCTTATACAAAGCCTCGTAACTGAGTTAGGGAGCTTATATCAAAAAAATCAACACTGAAATTTATCAGAGCCATGTAAAAAAACATTCATTCCATTTCATCATACCTCATTGAAGACTAAAATAAACGAAAAACGCCCTATGCAGGTACATAGAGCGTTGATTTATGGTTTGGGTATCCAGGTTCATGTTTTAAAATCTCTATCTCACCGATTAATCGAACAAGCACATTCCATTCATTGCAGCATAAGTCTTTTTTTATGGAAGCTGAGAGTACGGTTTTGTAAAAGGGGGAGTACCCAGCGATCCAATCCGTAGCGTCCGGCATTGGTGCCTGCCACAAGCAGGAAGATGGTCAATATAACCATTTGCGGATTCGTGCTCGTAGTCCCGCTGAATAAGAAAGCGAAGTTCATGAGAATTCCACTGAAAGCGGCCAAGTTCGTGAATAACCCAAGGATGAGGGCGGTTCCTGCAATAACTTCCCCCCACATTACCAGGAAAGCAAACAGTTCGTGATTAGGTAGAGCGAATTGTTCTAAGAATACTGCCCACCACCCTTGAACAGCGGGATGAGCTCCATCGGCCTTGCTTATCGCCCCATTCAAGAAACCGTTGATTTCAAATCCGCCTGTGAGCTTGCCAATTCCAGAAGTCAGCCAAGCATATCCTAAGTACACACGGAAAACGGTCAAAATAGCAGCGACTACTTTGTTGTTTCTTAACATTTGGTTGATCATGAACCTCACTCCTCATTAAAGTTTGTTCACAATTTCACATGAAGGGAGATAAGAAATCCTTCCTTACAATTTAAATATACAGGAAAAAAACAAAAAAATTCTATTATGCTCATCATTATATGTTCGAAAAGTTATGTCATTGTTATGAATCTTTTGTTTGCTTTTCATTTGTTCAGGGAATTTTTATAATGAATAAAGAAGGGTCATCATTCTGAAAATATACAAAGCAGAGTTTCTCGTTTTTTGCTAAAATAGAAAGTGGAAAGAGGGGTGGATGAAGTATGGAAATGATTATGTTCGTTGTCAGTATAATTGTCATGTTAGGTTTGATCGGTTTGACTATTTTTGATAATGGCTGATACTTAATGAAAAATAATAGGCACATAAGCAGAAGGTTCGAGAAACCGGCTCAAGCAGAGAGCCCGTGACTCGAACCTTATTTCATATCTACACATCCCGCAGGTGACCTAGTACGGTTGCTTATTTGTTCTCCCATACAACGCACCTTACCCCGGAAGAAATACCGTTAACTAACTCTCGATAAACGTGGGAGTAATCATATGATGTACAAAAAATCAGGCAATTTCAATAATGAATGACACTTTTCCACCCCTTTCTTTCGATTATAGAAGTGAGGGGAGGTGAAAGACATGGCTGTTATTTCCCAAAAAACAGATGCACGGTTGCAACTCGTTTTTGACAAAGGTGTAGACGCAGACGGGAACATGGTTTTAACTCGTAAGTCCTTCAACAATGTGAAGATTGCTGCGACAAATGAACAATTGTATGAAGTATCAAACGCCCTGGCTACTCTTCAAGAGCGCATCCTATTCAAAGTCGAACGAAACGACCAGTCCCTATTACTAGAGGAATCATAATCGAGGAGGAGAATGAATGAAAAAGCTGGAATTGAAATTTCTGAATGAGGATGACAAGGTTGTTACCATTTCTCTTGATGAACCGACTGAACCTGCTGATCCTGCATTGGTTAATGCCGCCATGGATGCGATCATTGCACAGAACTGCTTTTACTCAAGCGGTGGAGATTTAGTGAAGAAAAAAGAAGCACGGATTGTTGAACGTAATATTTTCACGGTAGAAATTTAATGGGAGAGGGAGAGCCGCTATGGATTTAGCGGCTCTCTCATTTTAAGAAGGGGAGTGCTTTGGAAATGGAACCGTGGATCTCTATTATTGCTGATGTCGGTTTCCCTGTGGCCGTGACATTCTATTTATTGCACCGGGTCGAAGGGAAGCTGGATCAGCTCATTGATACGCTTCACCAATTGCCTGAAAAAATCATTTCCTCCTAAAGGAAACCGTCTAGTCATCCTTCGACTAGACGGTTGTTTAACATAAATTGTGTTTTGGCTGTTATTTCGTCAAACCCCATTCATTGAACGGATAAATGATGAGTTCAGTACGACCGATAATTTCCTCTTCTTTAACGAATCCGAGACCATTACGACTATCTTTACTGATGGAACGATTATCACCCATAACGAAATATTCGCCCTCTGGGACTTTTACAGGACCGAAATCTCTCGTGGCGGATGCCGCCCCTTCAGTCAAATAGCTCTGGGTTTCTTTTTCTCCATTTACATATAACTGATGATTGCGGATTTCAACTGTATCTCCAGGCTGACCAATGATCCGTTTCACATAACTTTTCACCGGACGTTCGATAATGACTATATCGCCTTGGTCGGGCTCATCTATATAGTATATGATTTTATTGAACATGACTCGTTCACCGTTCTGTAGTGTCGGATCCATGCTGGCACCTTCGACGATCGAAGTTGCAAAGAAAAACGTTCTCAGAATAAAGGCCAGCGTTATGGCGACGGCGATGGCTTTCAACCACTCCAACCATTCTTTTTTTGAGCGCTCTGACAATCTCATCTTCCTTTCTCGATGAACATTCATAATCATCTTCATTTTACCATATTCCATACAAAAAGGAAGAAGGAGACTTTGATTTTACAATGCTGTAATATGGAACTGTTTTTATTGGGAGAAAAAGGAAAGCTTGTCGAAAGATAAGAAGTTTTATCATTTTTATTTACAAACAGATGGAAAATTGAGATAATTCTGTTCGTGCAAGAAATGCATGCGAACACACATTCTTTCCTTTTTACCAAAATAAAGATAAAATAGAGTGTGAACAGTCAGGAGGTAGGCGGGGTGCAGATGACCGGAAAAGACCCTCTCTTAACCGAAGTGGAAGTTTTAAGAAAACGGATGACAAAAGTTGCACTTGAGAAAGGACTGGCAAGTGCAGAATCTGTCAAAATAAGTCAAGAATTAGATGCGCTTTTAAATGAGATACAGAAACAAAGGACGAATTGAGTGAACTTATGGAACGGATATTTCCATAAGTTCTTTGTTTTTTGGAATTCATTAAATGAAACGGTTTGTGGATAAAACCGGCCTGTCCGGCCGGCGATATTCTCATCGAATGGTGGAACGGCGATGTTTCAGCAGGAAAAAAGCTGAAACATCGCCGTCTCCTTATTACATCTCATTCTTGCCCTCCAATACCTTGGAAGCGATTCTTTCATTAACATTTTTCTTTAGCAGGATTCCTCCTCTGCCATTTTCAAGAGGTCAGATGGAATTTTTCAAGCCGATCCAAGCCTTTTTCCAAGGTCTTCATGCTATAGGCATAGGATAGTCTCATATAGCCTTTCCCGTACTCAGAAAAGGCATCTCCGGGTACGAGTGCGATACCCGCTTCTTCAACGAGTTGAATCGCTCGATCCATGGTTGATTTTCCTTTTAAGGGGAAGCGGAGGAAAATATAAAAGGCACCATCAGGCTGGGCAAACTCCAGCCCCATCTCTTGCAGGCGTCTCGTTACATAAGAACGGCGTTGTTTATAGGCTTCCCTCATTTTCTTACTATCTTCAGATCCTCTGGTCAGCGCTTCCAAAGCTGCATATTGGCTGATGGATGTCGCACATGAGACATTATACTGATGGACTTTCAGAATATGACGACTGAGCCAGGCAGGCGCAAGGAGATAGCCGATCCGCCACCCTGTCATGCTGTGGGATTTCGACACCCCGTTGATGACGATTACCTGGTCGTGGATTTCCTGAAACGTGGCGATGGATGTATGTTTTTGTTCATAAACGAGTTCACTGTATATTTCATCGGCAAGGAGAAAAAGCTGATGTTTTTTCAGAGTTTCAGCGATGGCCTTTAATTCATCTTCTGTCATGGTTACACCGGTAGGGTTCGAGGGATATGGTAAAATGATTGCTTTTGTTCTGTTTGTCAAGTTGGCTTCAATCAAGTCGCTTGTCAGTTTGAATTGATTTTCACTTGTATCAACAAATACAGGAGTCGCACCTGCTAATCGAATCAAAGGCTCATACCCTGGGTAGACGGGGCCCGGCAGTAATACTTCATCCCCAGGCTGGATTATGGTCCTCAGCGTAATATCAAGCGCCTGGGAAGCCCCGACCGTTACGATAATTTCCTCTTCAGCGCGATAGGATAATTGATAGGTCGTGGACACATGGTGTTCAATCGCTTTTCGTAGTGATAACAGCCCGGCATTGTGAGTGTAGCTTGTCTGGTTGTCTTGAATGGCCTGTATACCAGCCTGTTTGATGTGGTCCGGTGTAGGAAAATCCGGCTGGCCGATTGTTAATGAAATGACATCCTCATAATGGCTGACCATGTTGAAAAAGCGGCGGATCCCTGAAATTTCAATATCTTTTACTTTGGAATTAATTAAATTCTCCATAATATACTCTCCCTTTACAAAAAGTTAACAAAATGTTCAAACAATTCAATCGTGAAACATGTAGAATTTTGTTATAATTCAAAATAAGCCAACGAAAGGAGCTTGATGATGAGACCTAATCGTATTTCGTTTGAAGACTTAGTCGATCGTAATAAACAACAACTTTTGCAAGATCAAGAAGCTATCGAAAAAATTGAGCAGGATATAGATGAAAAACATTCTAAAAGAATCGACTCCGATGAATATGTGAGCTGATGATACCACACACCAAAGCAACCGCCGTACAGGGGTTGCTTTTTTTACTTTTGTTAAAGGAAGTGGCAAAATGTAGATAGGTAACATATTATCGAATGATAGAAGGTGTT
The DNA here is from genome assembly GCF_004101865.1 of Halobacillus litoralis. Classification (NCBI taxonomy): domain Bacteria; kingdom Bacillati; phylum Bacillota; class Bacilli; order Caryophanales; family Bacillaceae; genus Halobacillus; species Halobacillus litoralis. The sequence goes on along the minus strand of NZ_CP026118.1, from coordinate 540,551 downwards.
TGCAATGAATAATGTCGGATTAGTTCTCGAAGGCGGAGGGATGAGAGGTGCATATACGGCAGGTGTTTTAGACTTTTTCCTCGATGAAGGGATCCATCTCCCTTATGTTGTCGGTGCTTCTGCTGGGGCTTGTAATGGCAGTTCTTACGTTGCCAGGCAGCGGGGGAGGAATTATGAAGTCATTGTCGAATATGGAAATCATCCAGAATACATATCATACAAACGAATGTTCACCCAGCGACAGCTGTTCGGAATGGATTTTATTTTTGATAAACTGCCGAACCAGCTTGTCCCCTTCGATTATGAGACATTCCATCAGCAAACTACAAGATTCGTCGTCGGGACCACAGATATGCAGACAGGTGATCCGGTTTTTTATGACCATTTTCCTGACAGGGACAGCCTGCTGAAAATCATCCGTGCTTCCAGTTCTCTGCCAATGGTGGCACCAAGTATCCAGTATGAGGGGAAACAATTGATGGACGGAGGAATTTCAGATCCAATTCCACTTCAGCCCTCTCTTGATCATGGCAACGATAAGCACGTCGTTGTTTTGACCCGGAATGACGGTTATATCAAAAGAAAGATGAAAGCAGGCTGGTATTTCAACCGTAAATACAAACAATTCCCCTTATTTGCAAAAGCTATGCTTAATCGTCATTTCCGCTATAACAAGCAATTGGAGAAGGTGAAACAGGCTGAGAAAGATGGGTCGGCCTTTGTAATTCGACCTATTCAACCACTGAGAGTGAGCAGAATTGAGAGAAATAGGGATCGTTTGCACCAGCTTTACATACAAGGGTATCAAGAAGCACAAGACCAGGGAGAGCGCCTGGAGAAATTTTTACAAAGTTAATGGGGATGGTGTTTGCGTTGAGGAAGTTGGATTTGAGCCATGAAACTGCTCGGGTTCCTTCCAATCAGTAAGATAGTCAGAATGATGGCATAGAGTGGAAATTGTTTTTGAACCAGGCTCACATAGGAGGAGGCAGTAGGATGAACCTGAACAGCACTTTTGCGAATGAAGTTTATGAAGCGTTAAGGGCACATAGAAATGACGAAAATAGAGGGCCGATGGAGGCTTATATGAAGCACCACTTTCCATTTTTTGGAATCAAGTCGCCCGAGCGGAAACAGATACTCCAACCGATGTTAAAAGAGTATAGGAATGTCTCTGATACAGAACGGGTGGAAGGGGCTTTGCAACTGTTTCAAAAACCAGAACGGGAATGCCAATATGCGGGACTGGCCTTTTTGGAAAAAGGAGTGAAAAAAGCACCGCTTTCCGCTATTGCTGTCTATAAAGAATTACTCATGACTAAGCCTTGGTGGGATACAGTAGATATGATTGCAACCCATTTATGCGGCGGTTATTTCAGGCGATATCCTGAGCTGCTCCCCCCTCTTACAAAAGAATGGAGTCGATCTCCTCATATGTGGGTGAGGAGGTCGAGTCTCCTGCACCAGTTAAAGTTCAAGGAGCAGACAGATGAAGTGCTGTTGTTCGAAACGATCGATTCGCTGAAACATGAGAAAGAGTTTTTCATAGAAAAAGCTATCGGATGGGCCTTGCGTGAATATAGCAAAACGAACCCAGACGCCGTAGTATGTTTCTTGGAGAAAACAGAATGTCGGCCATTAAGCCGGCGGGAAGGTTTGAAATGGCTGAAGAATAAACACCCGGAACGAATTCTGTCCTGACGTTTACCCTGAGCTTCTGTTGTTCATAATGGTGATAGATTGAACAAGGAGCTGAGGATGGAATGAATTTGGGTGAATGGGTCGACCTATCATTTCTTGAGGATACAATAAGGTTATTAGACGACGATCTATTAAACGTATTTGGACTAGAACCGGTCCATGTGCAATTTTCTCTCGTTTTCCTTTTTATGATGGCCTTGATGTGGGTTGTGAAGCCAGTGATTGAGTGGATGATACTGAATCATTGGAAATCACTATCGAGTTATGTAGCAAGCGCACTGTTAGCTCTGGTGTTCCTGCAGCTCATCGATCGTTACGCTATGAGTGATACGACATCTACATTACCTGGATATTACTGGTCGATCTGCCTTCTCGCTATCAGCAGTTATGGACTTGTCTATGTAGGCGCAAAGGCGACGCGTAAAGCATGGATGAAATTTTCGAAACGGAACAAAAGAAAAGTGGCTTGAGAATGAAACTGAGAGCCCCCTTCCTCGTATAATAAGGTGAAACAAGAAAACTGAGGGGGTTCATCATGGAAATCGGCATCATGTTTTTTATGTTTTTCTTATTCGGGTTGGGTTTGCTTATCTTGAATATCGTCACGAGCGTCTGGGCGTACCGGGATTCGTTGCGAAAAGGCCAAAACAGCACTTACAGCCTTGTCGTTTTAATCGGAACGCTTTTTTTCCCTATCGTCGGACTGATCGTTTATATAATCATAAGGAATGATTAGAGTAGAGCAAAAAGCTCTGCTCTTTTTTAAAGTTCAGTTTCGATGCTTTTGCATGAAGCGATGGTGGGTGGGAAAACGGATCGCTTTCCGCGGGGATGGCGGCCAGCCTCCTCGAGCTAAATCTCTGTGGGGTCTAGCCTGCCCATCCATTCCCACAGGAGTCTCACCGTTTTCCCATCCACCATACTTAGGGACGTGCTCGAAACTCCCTTTATGGTCAGGAACATTTTGCTGAAAATGCCCTACACACGACATGGAAGGAAAAATGCTCAACAATGAATAGCGGCTTATATCTCATGTTTTCGAGGAAATTTTATAGCAAGGGACGTCGAGTCATTCCCCGCCGCTCCGTTCCTCTCACCAAACATATCGAAATCAAGCCTCCGGATAAGCAAGACATTATGAGTCTATATACCTGAATCTTTTGTCATAGCTTAACCTTCTCCTCTATATGACGATATATAAAGTGGATTATATAACAGGAAGGGCGATGGCCATGCAGAAAGATCAAGGGATTTTACTAGAAACAGGGACGAACGAACTGGAAATCGTCGAATTCGGTGTCGGAAACAATCGGTTCGGCATTAATGTCATAAAAGTTAAAGAAATTTTGAATCCGCAAGCAGTAACGAAGATCCCTCATTCCCATCCGTCAGTAGAGGGAATCATTGAGATTCGCGGCGAAGTAGTGCCAGTCGTAGATGTCGCGCACGCGCTCGGATTTTCTCCATCAGAAAATCCAAAACAAGACAAATTCATTTTGGCTGAATTCAACAAAACCAAAATTGTTTTTCATGTACATACGGTTACACAAATCCACCGTATTTCCTGGAAGCAGATTGAAAAGCCGAGCAAAATGTACCAGGGTTTGGAAACGCAAATTACAGGTGTTATCAAAATGGGAGAAGAAATGCTGTTGCTCCTCGACTTCGAAAAAGTGGTTGCAGATATTAATCCGGAATCAAGCATTCATACAGAACAGCTTCGCGAGCTTGGAGAGCGTGAACGTTCTCAGAAAAAGATCCTCATAGCTGAAGATTCAGGAATGCTTCGAGCGATGCTTCAAGAAACATTAGGCGAAGCTGGCTACGAAAATACTATCAGCTTTGAAGATGGAAAAGAAGCATATGAGCACTTAGAGAGCTTAGTAGAAGAAGGGAAGTCTGTGGAAGAGGAATACCAATTGATGATCACAGACATTGAAATGCCACGCATGGATGGACACCATCTGACCCGGCTGATTAAAGAAGAACCTAAGTTCAGCGCATTGCCAGTCATTATTTTTTCCTCTTTAATTACTGACGATCTGAGACACAAAGGGGAGGTAGTCGGAGCTGACGCTCAAGTTTCCAAGCCGGAGATTGTGGAACTGGTCAAAATCATCGACCACCATATTTTATAATTGAACACTTAAAGAGCCTGCTCAGAAAAAAACGCTGTGGATCGAGGCCACTGAAGAACCCATCTCAATCTAGAGGAGCTGTTAACGTTTGTTGTTGCTTCTCACGAATCGCTTGTCGGTGGATGCTTGCCGCGGGCACGGCCTCAGCTAACTTGGTCAAGAAGATCACTTGACCAAGTGGATCTTCGGCTCGCGCTGTTCCCGCAGGCGTCACCACCGAACGCTCATCGTGGAAGCAACGAGGCCTACCTAAAAAGAGTGATTTTCTTTGATTTAAAAACAAAGAAAATCACTCTTTTTCCTTGTACATTGAAAGAAGCCGATTTGGACGATTTTATCGTCCAAATCGGCTTCTTTATTTGATGCATAACTCAATAAGTTGCAGTTCTTCAGTGGCCACCTGTGAATCAGCGGCTCTTTTCATGCGTCATTGATATTTGTGCGCTTGTACAATTCATCGTGCCAAGCATAAGCTTGTTGAGATAGGGTTTCGGGACCCTGTTTCGTCGGAGAGGCTTCGACGACCAAACTCTTACCGTGTTCAGAGAGATGTTCATACGCCGCTCTCATTTCAGTAGTGTATTCCATGTACTTCTTCAAATGATATAGGAAATCTTCCATTTCATTTGGTGGCATCTCTATCAACCTCCTCTACAAGCCTCATTCCTTCTTTCGCTAGAAATGAAACCTGTGAATAGGTGCTCGGCTATGGTCTTCTTCTCGGCCGTTGATTCCACGGTGTTCCGGTAGGTTGTCCAAGTAGGCTCGACTGCGCGGAGGTTTGTAGGGTGTGTGCCGGTTTTTTCGGCTGTTTCCAATTCAGAAATTGATATAGCGTCCGCTTTGCTCTCGACAAAGATAGTTTAGGTTTCGGGTTACGATAGGACTGATCGACCTTACCTAAGTGCTTCAATTGCTGGAAGTCCTGTTTGTCGGCAGGGATATGAAAATAATAGCCACCAATTTCAATAAGGAGGGTCGAGTGTTGTTGACTATATTTAGGGTGGTCAGAAAAATGAAGTCCGACTTTTTTTGCTCGCTTCTCGGTTAGCAGCTTATCGATGGTGTGCTTTTTAATGTCGTACAGGTGTTTAGGCTCAGGGGCCGTTTTTGCGTGGCGATTGACGATGAATAAAGATTCGGCTAATTCGCGGTTTGATAGTTGGTTCTCTTTCATCTGAAATCTCCTTTCCATCCAAGTATAGCGGTACACTTGTGTGATTACAATATTTTACATAAGCTTTGTCATTTTTTTAGAGTTTTCAAATCTTCGACGATTTTAGTCACGCTGTCAGCATCGGTTCCGCTATAGCTTTTGATGACTTCTCCTTCAGGTGTAACCAGATAAAAGCTTGTCCCATGGGCGACTTGATTAGAATCAGGTAATTTTTTCAGGGGAGATTGAAAGGATTTGATTGACCATTCTTTCACTTCTTGGAACGTGTACCCTGTCAAGAAATCCCACTGCTCATAATCCGGCTGATAGTCTTTGGAAAATGCCACCAGTTCCTCTGGAGTGTCATTTTTTGGATCGACACTGACCGAAACGAGAGGGACCTCGAGGTTTTCTTCCTTCAATTGATTTTGTAAGCGAGACATATTACCTGTCATCGGTGGGCAAACCGTATCACAATTAGTAAAAATGAAATCCGCTATCCAGTAATCCCCTTTGAAATCCTCCGGCAGCTTCACTTCATTTCCGTGTTGATTGACCGTTGTCATTTGATCGACATTTCTAGACATATTCTCTTCAATCGGTGAGCCGCACGCGCTCACGATCAGGAGCAGTATAACCATTCCGAACCAAATTCTTAACTTCATGCTCTGCCTCCATTTTTTTGAACTTTCTTTAGTGTATCACTTTGAATAAACTCATCCCAGTGTTCGTGAGGTTCTGTCACAAAAATGTTGGCGTTCTCTCAGGATTCCTTCATTTTTAATTGAAAAACTGAAATTTCCGGCTTACATAAAAATCGATAGGGAAGACGTGTGGTTCCAATCCCACGACTCACATAGAGATGAAGTCCCTGGTTTAAGTGATAATAGCCTTCGACGAATCGTTCAGCATATGGAGGGGTGACTAAATAACCGAAAAAGGGGAGCTGTATTTGTCCGCCATGGCTATGGCCGGATAGCTGCACATCAATCGGGTAGTGCTGATACTCTGAAGCGACGTCGGGTTCATGAACCATTAAGATTGTAAAAGGATTCCCCCCGACACGACTCAGCGTTTTCTTAATGTCAGGTCTGCCAAGCATCACATCATCGATGCCTACTAAGGTGAAAGATTCTGTCCCATTTCGAATCACTGTGTGTTGATTTTGTAACAATTCAAATCCTGCCTGTTCCATCACTTCACGAATTTTATCAGTGCCATAGCCGCCATGGTCGTGGTTTCCGTAAATCCAAAACTTTCCGAGTGGTGCGTCCAGCCGCTGCAGTATCTTCGGCAGCTGCGGAGGAAAATCATACGTATGTGGTTCATCAACGAGGTCCCCGGTAAAAAGGATCAAACCTGGTTTTTGCTCATTGATGGTCTCGACAAGTTCTTCGAGTTGGGAAAGGTTGTAGTGGAACCCGATATGGGTATCAGAAAATTGTAGGATTTTGAGGTTATGAAAGTTTTGGGAGATCTTTTCATTTTCGATCGTATAGTTTTGAACTGTGAGCATATGCGGTTCGAAATAGCGCGCATAAGAGTACCCGAATGCGCTGAATCCGAGGATTCCAGCTACACTCGCCAATGTTTGCTTGATGAATTTGCGACGGGTTATTTTCATAACAGCTCTCCTCCGAATTCTCACGTAATTATATCATGAATTTTTTAAGCAAAATGTCGGAATTTAACACTACTTTTAAAAATGAACAGGAATTCATTTTGTGGATGTGGAATGTAACAAAGAGAAGAGGAGGAATTACATATGGAGAATCAAGTGGTGATCGTTACAGGTGGTTCCAGTGGTATGGGACTCTATATGGCCAAACGCTTTGTAGCAGAAGGGGCGAAAGTGGCTATTACTGGAAGGAATATTGAGCGGTTAGAAGAGGCGAAAAAGCAGATTGCAGGCGGCAAAGAAGATTTTGTACTGCCTATTCAAATGGATGTACGCAAAGTGGAAGATGCTGAGCGGATGGTAAAAGAGACAGTGGAAGCATTCGGGCGCATCGACCATTTAGTGAACAATGCAGCAGGAAACTTCATAGCTCCAGCTGAAAAATTGTCAACGAATGGCTGGAACTCTGTCATCAATATTGTTTTAAACGGAACCTTTTATTGCAGCCAGGCAGTCGGAAACTATTGGATTGAAAACAAGATCAAAGGATCGATTTTGAATATGGTAGCTACTTATGCCTGGAATGCCGGAGCGGGAGTCATTCATTCCGCTTCAGCGAAGGCAGGGGTGCTGGCTATGACCCGGACATTGGCAGTGGAGTGGGGTGCTAAATATGGTATTCGGGCCAATGCGATTGCACCTGGTCCGATTGAACGGACAGGAGGAGCAGACAAACTGTTCGAATCTGAGAAAGCCGCCAAGCGTACACTGGCTTCCGTTCCACTAGGGCGCTTGGGCACACCTGAGGAAATTGCTGGTCTTGCTAAGTTCATTCTATCCGATGAAGCTTCCTATATGAATGGTGAAGTGGTGACACTGGACGGCGGACAGTGGTTGAACCAGTTTCCCTTTTGATTGATAAGCCATAGGAGTTTCCAGCGTAGAAATTGATAGTACCAGATTGTTGGAGTGGAGGAATAAATAAAAGAAGCAGGAACCCTTTTTGAGGGATCTCTGCTTCTTTTCATTGTATTTAAAAATACTGTCTTATTCGAACCGGATCCGCTTGCGCTTTTGCATCGTCCCGCTCCAGCGCCTAGCCTCTCGAGGTCTTGGCCCCACACGATGTGGGGTCGTTCGGCGTTGCAACAGGATGTTGTGATTTTAGCCGAACTTCCTCTATACCTTTACTGTGAAGAAAACCGCTCCACAGGCCTAATGTTCTTAAGCTTGTCGAGGCTGTTCGAGGCGCTTGCGCTTTTGAATTCACATTTCTTCTTTTATCCCTTTTCTCACAAGGATCCAGTTGGCGGGGTAGCTTGTGATGAATCCTAACAGCATGGCTATTTGCATCATGAACCAGTAGGTGGGTTCGTTTGGTTTTGGTGGTTCTTGGAACAATACAAAATGGACGATGGCCATCCAACCGAACATTCCTACTTCAAAGGCTATGAGCGAAATTGAATCTGCTTTTACCGCTGCCCATATCGATCTTCTAACGCCAAGATCCTTGTTCATCGGGTAAATCGCATAAAACTGAAAAATGATACCGAATATATAAGCAAGGATGAATTCGACGGTATAATGGGCGAAGAGAGTCGAACCTGCAATCATTAAGCCCGTCAGTGCTACAATTGGAACCCCGACGGCATCTCCGAATGTACACCCTGCTGAACAGTGACTTGTCGAAACGAAAACTTTAGCAGGTCTTCCACGATGATCTTCATTCGATAGGTTTTCCGCTTTTAATCTCCCCCATTTAAAATAGGTCCAAAGGGCGATGGGGCCGAAAAACCATCCATTGATCGGCCAGACGAAATTCATAACCTTCATCATTTGAGGATGTCGGCTGATATCCACAATAATGATAAGAGAAGATAAAAAACCAATCGTCAGGGCAATCCAGGATATAAGAACTAACATGCTATCACCTCAACTAATAATTTCACTATTTATTAATCTATACCCCATATATGTAAAATGATAAACTACATGATTTTTGTTTAATCATCAAGCATTTTTGTTGATTTAAATACCTATACCCGGTATATTCTAATTAGAAAGGAAGATGACGATGAGCAATGAAACATTACCTGAAAACAGTGGTAAGCAGCCTGTACAGCCAAGAACAGAAGATGAGAAGCAAGCTGTGCTGAACCGGTTGAAACGTATAGAAGGTCAAGTGAGAGGGATACAAAAGATGGTGGAAAACGATCGGTATTGTGTAGATATTCTTGTCCAAATCTCCGCCATTAACAATGCTTTGAATAAAGTAGGTTATTCGTTATTAGAACGCCATACCCATCATTGTGTTGCAGATGCGATTAAAAAGGGAGAAGGCGAAGAGGCGATTGATGAGCTGATGAAAGTTGTACAGCAATTCTCCAAGTAAGGAGGTTTTGATAGTGTCAGAACTAAAGAACATGAATGTCGGTATTACCGGTATGACGTGCTCCGCATGTTCCACTCGTATTGAAAAGGTGTTGAACAAAATGGAGGGCGTCGAAGCCAATGTGAACCTGGCGATGGAGAAGGCTAATGTCCGTTACGATGAGCATCTTGTCGATCCTGAGCATATTAAGACCAGAATCGAAAAGCTTGGGTATGGGGTGCAAAAAGAACGAGTGGAGTTGGACATCCAAGGCATGACTTGTTCGGCATGCTCAAGCCGCATTCAAAAGGTATTGAATAAAACGGATGGTGTTGGCCAGGCGACCGTAAACCTGGCAACAGAAGCCGGAGTAGTGGAATACGATCCCGAAAAGTTAAGTGTGGAAGATATCATCGGTAAAGTGAAAAAGTTAGGGTACGAAGCGGTGACCAAACAAGATCGTGAGGAACAGAAAGAACAAAAAGAAGAGGAGCTATCTAAGAAGAAGCGGAAACTATGGTTGTCTGCCATTCTGTCTCTTCCGCTCCTTTATACAATGTTTGCGCACTTGCCGTGGGATATCGGTGTTCCTGTGCCGGACCTGTTGATGAACCCATGGTTTCAGTTCATTTTAGCGACACCTGTCCAATTTTATATTGGTGCTTCTTTTTATAATGGAGCTTATCGGGCATTATCTAATAAAAGTGCCAATATGGATGTGCTCGTGGCCCTCGGTACATCGGCGGCATATTTTTACAGTGTGGTGGAAGCGATTCGGTGGAAGCTGAATCCTGAAATTATGCCCGAGTTGTATTTTGAAACGAGTGCTGTACTGATCACCTTGATTCTTGTCGGTAAGCTTTTTGAAGCGCTGGCGAAAGGCCGGACGACCGCGGCGTTGACGAAGTTATTGAATTTACAGGCTAAAGAAGCAACTGTCATACGAGAGGGCAAAGAAGAGGAAATACCTGTCGACCAGGTGCAAGTCGGTGATGAAATTCTCGTCAAACCAGGAGAGAAAATCCCTGTTGACGGTTCGATTTTAAGCGGAAAAACCTCTGTGGATGAATCAATGATCACAGGTGAATCGATTCCGGTAGAGAAACAAGCAGGCGAGCCGGTCATTGGTGCTACCCTTAATAAGAACGGAACCATTCGGATGGAAGCAGAACGCGTCGGCAAAGATACCGCACTTTCCGGAATTGTGAAAATCGTTGAAGAGGCGCAAGGTTCCAAAGCACCGATCCAGCGGACTGCTGATACTATTTCAGGAATATTTGTTCCTATTGTGGTAGGGATCGCGGTGGTGACATTTCTTATCTGGTATATCTTTGTGGCACCAGGTGAGCTGCCCCCTGCACTTGAGGCAGCAATTGCGGTTCTTGTCATCGCTTGTCCTTGTGCCCTCGGTCTCGCTACTCCGACATCGATTATGGTCGGTACAGGCAAAGGAGCAGAGCAGGGGATTTTATTCAAAGGCGGCGAATATTTAGAAGGCACCCATCGATTGACGACGATACTATTAGACAAAACGGGAACTGTGACGAAAGGAAAACCCGAAGTGACGGATTTCGTTGCGGTAAACGGGCAGGAAAAAGAGCTCCTTGCTAAGGTAGTAGCTGCCGAGAATCCTTCTGAGCACCCTTTAGCAGAAGCGATTGTGCAGTACGGAGACAGCCAGGGTGTTCAGGTGGAAGGGACCACTGATTTTGAAGCAATTCCAGGGTATGGCATTAAAGCAGCTATAGATGGAAAACGTATAGATATCGGCACAAGAAAATTGATGGACCGTGAAAAAATCACCTGGGAAGATTATGAAGAAGTCATCTCAGGGCTTGAAGAAGAAGGAAAAACAGCGATGTATATAGCTGTTGAAGGTCAGCTTGAAGGGTATATAGCTGTTGCGGATACAGTGAAAGAAACATCCAAGCAAGCCATTCGTCATTTGAAAGATCTTGGCTTACAAGTTTTCATGGTCACTGGTGATAATAAACGGACCGCAGAAGCAATTGCCAGCCAAGTAGGCATTGATGGTGTATTTGCAGAAGTGTTACCTGAAGAAAAAGCGGAAAAAGTAAAGGAGTTACAAAAACAAGGCCAGAAAGTCGCCATGGTCGGAGATGGAATCAATGATGCCCCGTCCCTGGCTACAGCTGATATAGGTATTGCGATTGGAACAGGGTCAGATGTGGCCATCGAAACGGCAGATATTACCTTAGTCGGCGGCGACTTAGCCCATTTAAGCAAGGCGATCGGTTTAAGCCGTAAAACAATGCAGAATATCCGTCAAAACTTGTTCTGGGCACTTGCTTATAACACCGCCGGAATCCCGGTAGCTGCCATCGGTTTACTCGCACCTTGGGTTGCAGGCGCCGCGATGGCCTTCAGTTCTGTAAGTGTCGTCACGAACTCGCTACGTTTGAAGAGAGCGAAAATATAAAGAAAAAGGAAAGGAAGTTTTTCATGAAGACGGTTTTGAATGTAGAAGGAATGACTTGTGAACATTGTAAGAGTGCTGTCAATGGGGCATTGAAAGAAGTGGATGGTGTCGAACAAGTCGATGTCGATTTGGAAACAGGAAAAGTAGAAGTTACTCACTCAGAAACGGCGAATAAAGTGGAGATGAGAGAAGTTGTAGAAGAACAGGGCTATGATGTCATTTGAACAAAGGCTTTGTTAAAAGTTGTTAATTTTTCATGTGGCAGGATTCTTGAATAGACGATTTCGAGATAATCAAGGTTCGTTGCCATGTTGAGCTTCAGGGTTGGTGAGGAAGCTACTCGCTTTCCTGTGGGGGACCTGGCGAGCTTCCTCGGGACTATCGCCCTGCGGGATCTCGCCTATCTCCTTCTCCCACGGGAGTCTCGCAGCTTCCCCACCAACCCATTCTGATATATGTGAGAAACGAACCCCCTTACTCAGGGGGATTGTCTTCTCTATCCTTGTGTTATAGTCGTAAAATGCTTTATATCAAGCTCTCTTGATCAGAATACCTTCCTTGGAATTGTCAATCCTCTACTTCCCTTAAGCTCATAGATGCTTATTCCAGAAGTCGTTTCGAGAACCCCATATGGTAAAGGGGCGGAGGGAAACGGTGAGACTCCTATGGGATGTGCGGGACAGCTGAGACCCCACAGGACTTTAAGTCCGAGGAGGCTCAGCGCCCGCCCCATGGAACGCGAACCTTTTCCCGCAGCCCCTAAACTCCCACTAAAGTCTCGAAACTGAGTCTTACACAAAAGGGAGCTTATATCAAAAATCAACACTAAAATTTAACAGAGGCTAAACAAAAGCCAGCCACATGGTCACATCGCATTCTACAAACCTGCCATTGAATCCAATGACGGGGGTACCAATAGCAAGGAGCAGAAAAAAGCCGTCCTGAATAATTTCAGGACGGCTTTTTCGATTCAATTGAGACTCTCGAGATCTCGAGCTGACTAATTATAAGGGTCAATACCCGACAATATAAAAGAAGATGGAGAAAAAATGGAGAATTGAACCGCCAAGCACGAACAAGTGCCAAACCATATGATGGTACTTGAAGCTGCGCCAGACATAAAAGATCGCCCCGATGGAATACATGACTCCCCCAACGACGAGATAAGTGATACCGGCTGCAGGTACCTGTGCTGTCAAAGGTCCCCATGCAAGCACGATCAACCAGCCCATTAATACATAAAAAACGGTGGACATGACGACGAATTTCTTAACGAAAAACATTTTGAAGAGGATACCTAGGACAGCTATGCCCCAAACTGTTCCGAAAAGCGTCCAACCAAGGGTGCCGCGTAATGGAACCAGCAGAATAGGTGTATAGGTTCCTGCAATGAACAAGTAAATCGCCGAATGGTCGAAGATTTCGAAGAGGTCTTTCGCCTTCCCGGCAGGAAAACTATGGACGAGTGTCGAAGAAACATAGAGTACCAGCATCGTAATTCCGTAGATTGTCACGCTTGTAATGTGCCATGCGTTTCCACCGAAACTGGCGAAAACGATAAGCAGGACAAGCATGGCGATACTGAGGATGGCCCCGATCCCATGAGTGATGGCATTGGCTATTTCCTCGCGCTTCGAGAAGGTGTGTGTCATCAATTTTTTCAACCCCAATACTTACTGATACGTTCATTATACGCCCCTGCAGAATAATTATAAAGTTAAGTGCAAATTAATGGTTTGGGTTGCACTGGAACGGGGGTATAAGTATTTCGTCTGAGAGCGCCAGAGAGAGAAATGTCGGGAAATGCGATTCGAGATTCCTGAAAATGTATGATAGAATAAGTAGTGTTTCCAAATAGCGTCTCTTTCTGTTCCTTCAGATGTGTTTGGAAAAAGGAGTGAACATGAAAATGGTAAGTTTAGAAAAAGAAGCATTAAGGATTCCTCTCGTTTCAGAACTTATGATCCCTTCGGAGAAAGTAGCCCATGTGCAAGTCGGTAATCCATTGGAACATGCTCTGTTAGTCCTTGTTAAGTCAGGTTATTCAGCAGTGCCAGTTCTTGATCCCAGATTTAAATTCCAGGGTGTCATAAGCAAGACGAAAATTTTGGAAGAAACGTTAGGTATCGAGGAGTTTGAATTAAATCGTTTATCAGAGATTACAGTCAGTGAAGTGATGGACAATGAAGTTCCTTGTCTACAGTTGGATGACAACATGATTGATGCGATGCACAAGTTGATTGATTATCCCTTTGTTTGCGTGACGAACCCTGAAGGTGAGTTTGACGGCATTGTGACACGTCGTACAATTCTTAAACAGTTCAGTAAGCACTATCACGAAACGTTAAAACATACAATGACTGAAACGACTCTATAATATTATGTAGAATAGATGGCATCTCTAAGGTGTCATCTATTTTTGTATTGAAGGTGAACATACATATGCAATCATACAAACACAGACGTTGGCTTGTGTTAGGCTCAATCATGCTCGCCATGTTTTTGGCAGCTATTGAAGCGACAATCGTTTCGACAGCCATGCCGAGTATCGTCTCTGACTTAGGTGGATTCAGCCTGTATAGCTGGGTTTTTTCTGCGTACTTATTGACAAATGCTGCAACTGTATTAATGTTCGGCAGGTTGTCAGATGTGTTCGGGCGGAAGCCGATTTTCATGATTGGAATCAGCTTGTTCCTGGCAGGTGCAATGCTATGCGCTTTAGCTCCATCGATGGAAGTATTGATTGGCGCAAGGCTCATCCAGGGGCTCGGCGCCGGGGCTCTCATGCCTATTGCAACGACGATTGTCGGTGATTTATATACAAAGGAAGAACGAGCGAAAATACAAGGTTATTTATCAAGTGTGTGGGGAATTTCTGCAGTGACTGGTCCGGCATTAGGCGGTTTTTTCGTAGATGTTCTGAGCTGGCCTTATGTCTTCTGGATGAATGTTCCCTTAGGACTGCTAGCCTTAACGGGTATTCTCCTTTTTTTCAAAGAGGACGTATCCAAGGAAAAACGCTCTGTCGATATTGCTGGTTCTTTATGGGTAGTCACAACGGTAAGTACCATGATGATCATTCTTGTCGAAGGTGGTGTCGGTATCCCTTGGGCATCCTGGACAATGGCTTCAATGATCACAGTCAGCTTGGCAGGGGCGATCATCTTCTTTTTCCATGAGCGTCAGGCAGCTGATCCAATGATGCCGATGGACTTATGGAATATCCGTTCCATCCGATTTGCTAATTTGACATCTTTAACCACAGGGATGATCTTGATTGGTGTGAGCAGTTATTTGCCCGCTTTTGTACAAGGGGTGATGGAGGAATCTGCGACAGTGGCTGGCTTTACACTTACAACGATGTCGATCGGCTGGCCCATTGCAGCAACGGTAGCCGGCCGTCTTATTTTGAAAATCGGCTTTCGGCCGACTGCATTGTCAGGTGGGATTTCCCTCATGATCGGAAGTGGTCTTTTTTCTATATTGACTCCGGAAAAAGGACCTTGGTTTGCGGCTCTCGGTTCGTTGTTCATCGGTATCGGCATGGGACTTTCGACGACATCTTTCATCGTTTCCATCCAGAATAGTGTGACATGGAAAAAACGTGGCATCGCAACGGCGACGAATATGTTCATGCGTACAATTGGTAGTGCCATCGGAGCGGCTTTGCTCGGAGGCCTCCTCAATAGTCGAATCGCAAGAGCAATCGAAAACTCAAGCCTTCCAGCATCTTTTGATGTCGACTCCACCAATGCCCTGTTAAGAGCAGAAAGCAGGCAGGCATTAGGTCCGCAAGAATTGCAGGTGCTTCAAAACGGCCTCACCAGTGGCTTGCAGCTTGTCTATATTGGATTATTCTCTTTAGCTGTCCTGAGTTTTCTGCTAATTCTGCAACTTCCTAAAAAAGAAGATTGATAAACCTATCCTTGCTTTGATAAAGTAAAGGAGGAAAGATATACATAAAGGAGGAGAACGCAATGAAGCAAATGGACGCAAATGAAATCATTTCATTTATTTCAAATAGTGAAAAATCGACCCCGGTCAAAGTTTATCTCAAAGGGGAAAACTTGGAGAACCTTGATTTCGGTGAACAAGTACAAGATTTCTTATCCGAAAATTCTGGTGTGATCTTCGGAGAGTGGAAAGTGATTCAGCCTCTTTTAGAAAAATATCAGAACGAGATCGATGATTACGTGCTTGAGAATGACCGTCGTAATTCAGCGATTCCTTTGCTTGATTTGAAGAAAGTGAATGCCCGCATTGAACCAGGTGCAATCATCCGTGATCAGGTTGAAATCGGAGATGGCGCGGTCATTATGCTAGGTGCAATGATCAATATCGGTTCTGTTGTCGGCGAAGGGACGATGATTGATATGAACGTCGTCCTTGGTGGCCGCGCAACTGTAGGGAAGAACTGCCACATAGGTGCTGGTGCCGTATTAGCCGGTGTGATTGAACCGCCTTCTGCCAGCCCAGTCGTGATTGAAGACGGGGTCGTAATCGGAGCGAATGCGGTCGTATTGGAAGGCGTGACTGTCGGCGAAGGATCTGTAGTCGCTGCAGGCTCCATCGTCACAGCAGACGTACCAGCGAACACCCTGGTAGCAGGAACCCCAGCGAAAGTGATCAAAAAAATCGACGACCAAACAAAATCAAAAACAGAAATCAAACAAGAATTACGAAAATTGGATAATTAAGAAAAGCGTATGCGCCTCGAAAGCTCCGACAGGCATAAGCAAACGCTTGAAGTGGCGGTTTTATGCCACAGCAAGGGGCTTGCTTATGACCCCGAGGAGCTAGGCGCAGAAGCTGGATCAAAATGAAAAGCGTATGCGCCTTGAAAGCTCCGACAAGCATAAGCAAACGCTTGAAGTGGCGGTTTCAATAAATAGCACCATTAAAAGAAACGTACGAAACGGGAATAATAGCCGAAAGGGCCTTGCTGCAGACAGCAAGGCCCTTCTTCTAAGGAGGAATCATGATGCAGCAGGAAAGATTGACATCCATCAGACGGGATTTGCACAAAATCCCTGAACTTGGTTTTGAGGAATTCAAAACACAACAATATCTATTAGACTATATCGCAGCATTGCCTCAGGAATCTTTGACTGTAGAGACATGGAAAACAGGGATTTTTGTTCGTGTGAAAGGAGAGAACGGGGACAAGACTGTGGGATATCGCGCAGATATCGACGGACTGCCATTAAAAGAAGAAACGGGTTTTCCTTTTTCTTCGACACATGAAGGGCGGATGCACGCTTGCGGGCATGATTTTCACATGACGATCGCACTGGGCGCGCTGACGCGTTTAGCTGCGGATCCGGCAGATGATGATGTTGTGTTTATTTTCCAACCGGCAGAAGAAGGGCCAGGTGGAGCAGAACCTATGCTGGAGTCTGAAATGATGGAGCATTTCCGCCCGGATGTCATTTTCGGTCTTCATATTGCGCCAGACTTACCCGTTGGTACGGTTTCATCAAAACCGGGTTTGCTCTTTGCCAATACGAGCGAATTGTTCATCGATTTTACAGGTGTCGGCGGGCATGCAGCTTTTCCTCATTTGACACATGATATGGTTGTGACGGCAAGTTCATTCGTTACGCACTTGCAGCAAATCGTAGCGCGCAGAGTCGACCCGCTCGACAGTGCTGTTATCACTGTAGGGAAAATAGAAGCGGGTACTGTGCAGAACATCATTTCTCAAAATGCCAGGCTAGAAGGGACAGTGCGTAGCCTTTCTCCTGATGCAATGGATAAAGTGAAGATGGAAATAGAAAAGATTGCAAAAGGGTTTGAAATCGCCGATGATTGCGAAATCGCCATTGACTATGGTTCGAATTATCATCAAGTGTTCAATGAAGAGACACATGTCCAGCTTTTTAAAAGAATCATGGAAAGGACACCATACAATTTTCAAGAGGCGAAGATGGCGATGACAGGAGAGGACTTCGGGTATATGCTTAGGGAAATCCCTGGTTTCATGTTTTGGCTTGGGGTTGATTCCGAAGCGGGATTGCATCAATCAACATTAAAGCCAGATGAAAAGGCCCTTGTCGTCGGCGTGGATATTGTGGAACAGACGTTGCGCGAACTCTGAACAGGGGTATATGATCGAGATTCCTGCAAACACTATCCCATGGATGTAATCTGAGGGTGTTGGGAATGAAGAAAATAGGGATCGAAGCTGACTTTAAATACCTACGCTGCACTTCAAGCGAAAGCTATTATGTTCAACAAATTGAATAACCAGGATGGGTGCCGCAAGCTTATTTGTTGTGCCATATCAGGATAAGACCGTGATGGTGTGGGATCCAATGTCCGCTGGCTTTGGGGCAGATGGGAGAACAGCAGACCAGGTGTGCCATGAAGTAGACATGTACTTCCCTGATTTTCCTGGCTGCGCCGGGGAGTTCTGGCCTGGCATTTACATAATTGAAGGGGTTGTCTTTGATGGAAACAACAATCAAACTTTTCGCTGTGGCTCTCCTGATCATTTTGACAGCTTTTTTCGTCGCCAGCGAGTTCGCCATTGTCAAGGTCAGGAAGACGAGACTGGAATCGAGGGCTTCCGAAGGGGATTCGAAAGCGAATAATGCTATGACAGTGCTGAATGATCTGGATTATTATTTGTCCGCGTGCCAACTGGGTATTACAATCACAGCTCTTGGTCTAGGCTGGTTAGGGGAGCCGACACTTGAGGTCCTTTTAAGACCGTTGCTGGATCAGGTTGCGCTTCCCGAAGGAGTGACACATACGATATCCTTTGCAATCGCCTTCTTTATCATCACCTTTTTACATGTGGTTCTCGGTGAACTGGCTCCAAAAACGATGGCCATTCAGAAGGCTGAGGGCATCACTTTGTTGCTTGCTAAACCATTGATGTTATATAGCAAGCTTATGTATCCATTGATTTGGCTGTTGAACGGTTCTGCTAATATTTTGGTGCGGATGTTCGGTTTTCAGACCGCTAGAGAAGCGGATGAAGTCCATTCCGAAGACGAGTTACGCCACATTCTGACGAAAAGTTATCAAAAAGGCGAAATTAACCGATCTGAATATACGTATGTGGATAGGATATTCGAGTTTGATAATAGGACTGCGAAAGAAATCATGATTCCGAGAACAGAAATGGCAGTCATCGATGTCCATCAATCAGTGACTAACGCCATACGGGAAGTCAAACACAACCGGTATACAAGGTACCCGATTGTCGAAGGAGATAAAGACCAGGTGGTCGGAGTCATTCATATGAAGGAATTGCTCTATGACGATGCTGAAAATCAGGGAAGCCTGCGTCCATTCCTCCGCCCTGTCATGAAAGTATTTGAAAATGTACCTATCCAGGATTTGCTTGTGAAAATGCAGAAAGAGCATACACACTTAGCCATATTAATTGATGAATACGGGGGTACAGCGGGTATGGTGACCGTTGAGGATATTCTGGAGGAGATCGTCGGTGAGATCAGGGACGAATTTGACTCGGAAGAGGAGCGGGACATTAAACGTTTGAAAAATGGCCACTTCCTTTTAGAAGGAAAGACAGCTATCCAGGATGTCAATGACTATTTTGATATTCAGTTGAATCATCATGAAATTGATACCATATCAGGCTGGCTTTACACAAAAGATTATGAAGCAAAAGAAGGGACATTGGTGACAGAAGAAGATCATCATTTCAAAATAGTTGATATGGTCAAAGGTCAGATCAAAAAAGTAGAAGTTTGGAAAGAGGTCGAATAGTCAAGACACCGTTTAGAGAAGATGGGCTCGTATCCTTTCATTCAAACTAAAAAAGGGGGACTCCCACATTTGGAAGTCCTCCTTTTCATCTTCAATGTCCATGCACTATAGACGGACCCTGCATTGACTTAAGACTCTTTTTGTACAAAAACCTGGTGTGGATAAGGAATTTCGATTCCAGCTGCATCAAGTGCTTCTTTCATAGCTTTTCTTAAGTCACGCTCCACAGCCCATTGCTGCATGTTTTCCGTTTTACCTAAAATACGGATGACAACGTCAGAGGAACCGAGACTTTGTACGCCAAGGACACTTGGACCTTCCTTGAAGCGTTCATCTTCAGCGAAGTCTTCAGCTACCTTATGCAGGACATCCATCGCCTGGTCGATGTTTTCATCATACCCGATGCCGATGTCGACGAGTGCACGCATGTTGCCACGGGAATGGTTGGCTACCCCGGCAATGTTCCGGTTGGGAATGAAGTTGAGCGTACCGTCAAAGCTGCGTACTTTCGTTGTACGTATGCCGACTTCCTCAACGACACCATCATAGCCGCCTGCTGTAACATAATCATCGACTTCAATTTGCCGCTCCAGCAACAGGAAGAAACCTGTAACGATATCAGAAACAAGTCCCTGTGCACCAAATCCGATGGCAAGGCCGACAATTCCAGCCCCGGCAAGAAGTGGGCCGATTTCTATACCTACTGTGCTCAATAGCATCATGACAAGTATAAAAAATAGGACATAGGAGAAAATGTTTACAGTAAGCTTCTGGAGAGTTTGGTTTCGCCTTTCTGATATTTTTCGCTGTGTGCTCATCCGGTTGATGGCCGCTTCAATTGCTTTACTGCCAATCGGCTTAATAATGGCAAAAGCGATTAATAAGACGAGAACCTTTAAGCCGCCAGTAATCAACCATTCGACGACTACTGTCGGATTGAATTTAAATCCTTCTTCAAATAAGTTCATGATAGGTGTGACTCCTTTCTTACAGTCCATTCTCTTACTATAATAGGATAGCTGAAATGATAGGGAAGTTTCAACGATTAGTAGGTTGAAATGCAATGAATTTTGTCGAGATACACTAGCAGGGCAAATAATTTTACTTTCCTGAAGAGTTTGTGTTTAATAAAAAAGTGAAGGTTAAGAATAGCGATAGGCGGATGTCCATTCCTTTTGTCAGTAGATTAAAATAATTATTACTTAAAATTGACTATAAATAAACTTTTCGTTATACTGACAATTGTGTAGAAAAAAGAGTAATATATTTCGGAGGGATTCTAATGGCAGAACGTATGGTAGCTAAGCAGGCACCACGATTTGAAATGGATGCGGTGCTTCCAAACAAAGAATTTGGTAAAGTATCACTTGAAGAAAACATGAAAAATGACAAATGGACGGTTCTCTATTTTTATCCAATGGACTTTACCTTTGTATGTCCAACAGAAATTACAGCGCTTTCTGACCGTTTCGACGAGTTTGAAGATCTGGATGCAGAAGTTGTGGGCGTGTCTACAGATACTATCCACACACACCTGGCATGGATCAATACATCTCGTGATGAAAATGGTCTTGGAGATTTACAATATTCCTTGGCAGCAGACACGAATCATCAAGTGTCCCGTGACTATGGTGTCCTTCTTGAAGAAGAAGGTGTAGCCCTTCGTGGTCTATTTATCATCAGCCCTGAGGGAGAGCTGCAATACCAGGTTGTTAACCATAACAATATCGGTCGCGACGTTGATGAAACGCTTCGTGTCCTACAAGCTCTTCAAACTGGTGGGCTCTGCCCGGCAAACTGGAAACCAGGTCAAGAAACCCTATAAGTTTCCGTAACATTAGAGAATTAGGGTCTAACATTTATTTGTTAGACCCTTTTCTTTCTTATTTAACAGCACGTAAGGAGGATGTTAACAATGCGTTTACGCACACCGATACCAGAATTACCAGAAGCTACAGAGTGGTTGAATAGTGAACCATTATCTAAAGAAGATTTGGTTGGAGGCAAACCGACATTGATCCATTTCTGGTCTGTCAGCTGTGGCCTCTGTAAAGAAGCAATGCCGAATGTCAATGAATTTCGCGATGAATACAGTGACGATTTAAATGTCATTGCCGTGCACATGCCACGTTCAGAGAAGGACTTGGACCTGGAACAAATCAAGGAAGTTGCTGAAGAGCACGGCATTACGCAGCCGATTTATGTAGACAATCAACATGCGTTGACTGACGCTTTCGAAAATCAATACGTTCCTGCTTATTATGTATTTGATGAAGAAGGTAATTTGCGTCACTTCCAAGCGGGCGGCGGAGGCATGAAAATGCTTCGCAAACGCGTGAACCGTGTATTAGGCGTCAATCAAAAATAAAGTATAGGATGTCAGCAGCCCCCATAGAAATGGAAGGGCTGCTTTTTTATCTTGCAGCGGGTGATCAAGACGCTTTACCCTATAAATCCTCCAGCTCCATCCCCCAGCCTTTCCGACGTTTTAGATTCGCAGGATGATGTGAAGCTAAGACTTCGGTCTGAAGAACGAAATCATATCCACTTCAGGTCGGAAAATTTAAAAAATTTTTACAAATGGGTGGAAATTTATTTCGATACCCGATATATTTATAGTTACGTTGAAATTCTTAAAAGGAGGGACACCTATGGATACATTTAAAAAATTAAAGGAATTTTATTGGCCATATAGGAAGTTTTTCTTCTGGTCGCTTTTTTCACTTTTGTTCGTGACTGGAATCACTGTAGCCTATCCAATCATTCTGAAAATCACCATTGATGATGTAGTGGGCCAGGAAAGATACAACCTTATTCCATATCTTTGTGCAGCATTTATTATCCTAATGATCATTAAGGGAATCGCTACATACTTCCATCAGTATTTAGGTGATTTTTTTGGTATTCGCTCCGTTTATACACTAAGGGATGCACTTTATCAAAAGCTGCAGCGTCTTCCTTTCCGCTATTATGACAATGCTAAGACGGGAGACTTGATGTCCCGGTTGACTGCCGATGTAGAAGGGTTCCGCTTCTTTCTTTCAATGGGATTCTCAGAACTGGTCCGTATCGTTTTGTTGATCGTCATCAGTTTGAGTGTCATGTTCTACTTTTCGGTTCCACTTGCACTCGTTACTATGGCAGCTATGCCATTTTTGGCAATTGTCGTCTATCGTTTCGATCGGAAAGTGCACCCGGCATTCAGAAAAATCCGTAAATCTTTCGGTAAACTGAATACAAGAGTCCAGGAAAATATCAGTGGGATGAATACAGTCAAATCATTGTCCCGCGAGGATTTTGAGATCGGCCGCTTTTCCAATAGAAGCGACGATTACCGGACCAAATTCATTACGACTTCAAACATTTGGTCGAAGTACTTTCCTTTGATGGAATTCATCGGAAATGTCTCGGTTGTCGCTTTACTGGCATACGGCGGATATTTGGTCATGAATAACGCCCTGCAACTAGGCGAACTTGTCGCGTTCTTCAGCCTTGTTTGGTACATTCTCGGTCCATTGATGAACTTAGGTTTCGTCATCAACTTGTTTTCACAGGCTAAGGCATCAGGAGAACGGCTGTTGGAAATTTTAGAAGCTGATGAAGAAATCACTGAAAAAGAAGACGCGATCGTCACAGATCGTCTGCAAGGGCACGTATCCTTTGAAGATGTGACACTGACGTACGTCGAAGACGATGATTCTGCACTTAAAAACATCACTTTTGATGCACCGCCTGGAAAAACGATAGGCTTGATCGGAGCTACAGGTGCCGGGAAAACGAGTATCACCCAGTTGATCACTCGTTTCTATGAGCCTGAACAAGGGGAAGTACTCGTGGACGGGGAGCCAGTCCAGAATTATGGTCTCAAAACACTAAGGAAAAATATCGGCTTTGTTTTACAAGAATCATTCTTATTTTCCACATCAATAAAGGAAAACATTGCCTACGGAAACCCTGATGCGGACCTTGATGACGTGATGGATGCTGCCAAACGGGCACAAGCGCATGACTTCATTATGGAAATGCCTGAGGGGTATGATACGTTGCTGGGAGAACGCGGCATGGGCCTTTCGGGTGGTCAGAAACAACGGATTGCGATTGCCCGCGCGATTCTGATCGACCCTGCCATTTTGGTTCTTGATGATGCGACATCAGCAGTTGATATGGAAACAGAGTTCAAAATTCAAAAAGCACTCCAAGATGTAATGAAAGGGCGCACGACCTTTATCATTGCGCACCGTATTTCTTCCTTGAAACATGCTGATGAAATATTAGTCCTTGAGGATGGAGCTGTTAAGGAGCGGGGCGTCCATGACGAGTTGCTCAATAATGGCGGGCCATATCAAAGAATCTACGATATCCAGTATCAAGATAAAGAGAAAATCATTAACACGTCGAGTGTTTCCTGAAGGAGGGGTGACCGTGGCTAAAAAACCGAAGCATAAACCAGAAACGAATAAACACTTGAACCGTTTCAAGTACACCCAAGACCAGGCAGTAGAAAAATCATTCAACTGGTCACAAATGTGGCGTCTGCTGACATATATTAAACCTTACGCTAAAAAATTGCTGCCGATCTCTATCATTGCCATGCTCGTTTCGACAATCGTCCGCCTCGTCGTGCCGATTTTGATTGGTAAAGTGGCCATTGATGTCGCTATTGCAGATGCCAATGCGAATCTCTTGATTCAACTGGTTATCGGTATTGCCGTTTTATATTTACTGAGTTATATAGGAAATGCACTCAGGATCAAGTATGTAAACATTCTTGGTCAAAATGTCATCTATGATTTAAGACAGCATTTGTTTTCACACGTGCAAAGGTTATCCCATCGATTTTTTGATTCTAAATCGGCCGGTTCGATTCTCGTCCGGATCATGAACGATATCAATTCACTGCAAGAGTTGTTTACGAATGGAATCATCAATTTGTTGATGGATGTCGTCATGCTGACAGGAATTATCGTAATATTGTTTGCGCTCAGCCCGAAACTGGCGCTGGCGATTTTGATCATCATGCCGATCATGTTCTACATTTCTACCAAACTGCGACGAAATATCCGCAGATCCTGGCAGGATGTCAGAATCCAACAGTCCCGCTTGAATTCACATTTGAATGAAAGTCTGCAAGGGATCCGCATCACACAATCATTTTCTCAAGAGAAAGAGAACACAGAGTATTTTGATGGAGTGAACACAGATACCTTCCAATCCTGGAATAGAGCGACACGGAAGAGTGCGATGTTCCGGCCATTCGTTGAGATGAGTAATGCGGTTGGTACCGTGATACTTGTTGCTTTTGGTGCCTATATGATTATACAAGGTGATATTACAACTGGTACATTTGTATCATTCGCCTTCTTTCTCGGCATGTTCTGGGAGCCGATTTCAAGACTTGGAATGATGTATAACCAGCTCCTCATGGCGATGGCGGCGTCTGAACGCATTTTCGAATTTCTTGATGAGCAACCGAATGTGAAAGAGAAGGACGACGCCAAGCATTTGAAAGATATGAAGGGACATATCGAGTTCGATCATGTGCAGTTCGCTTACGATGATAAGCGAATCGCCCTTCACGACATCAATCTGGAGATGAAACAAGGGGAAACAGTTGCTCTTGTCGGTCATACGGGCTCAGGAAAATCGACGATCGCAAACTTGATCAGCCGTTTTTATGACCCTACCAAAGGATCTGTGAAAATTGACGGTGTCGACCTGCAAGATGCCACGATAGATAGTGTACGTCAGCAAATCAGTGTCGTACTTCAGGATACTTTCATTTTCTCAGGTACGATTATGGAAAATATCCGTTTCGGCCGCCCCGATGCTTCCGATGAAGATGTCATAGAGGCAGCTAAAGTTGTAGGAGCGGATGATTTCATTCAGCGGTTGAATAATGGCTATGAAACAGAAGTCGAGGAACGGGGGAACATTTTGTCAGCAGGTGAACGACAACTGCTGTCCTTCGCTCGCGCTTTGCTTGCCAATCCGCGAATTCTTATCCTGGATGAGGCAACCGCAAGTATTGATACAGAAACAGAACTCAAAATCCAGAAAGCATTACAGAAACTGTTGAAGGGCCGGACAGCGATTATGATTGCCCACCGCCTTTCGACCATTCGGGAAGCAGATAACATTTTCGTATTAGAAAATGGCCGCATCCTCGAGCAGGGTTCTCATGATGAATTAATGGACCAACAAGGTGAATATTATGAATTAGTCAAATCTCAATTTCAAATGCTTGATGCGATTTAGAAATGACGAAAAGGCACCGGTCCCCCGAGTCCACTATAAAACTCTTTCAATCTAGAGGAACTGTTAAAGTTCGTTGTTGCTTCTCACGAATCGCTTGTCGGTGGATGGTTGCCACGGGCACGGCCTCAGCTAACTTGGTCAAGAAGATCACTTGACCAAGTGGATCTTCGGCTCGTGCTGTTCCCGCAGGCGTCACCCCCGAACGCACATTGTGGAATCAACGAGCCCATCTAAAAAGAGTGATTTTCTTTTATTTATAAAAGAAAATCACTCTTTTTACTTGTACAAAGTAAATACTACATAAAAATGAGGGATTCGCTGATAGACTGTCAACTATCCATGAATTTGAGTCGTACGAAAAGCTGTAGGAAATCAAGGTCCACCCATACCACTTTTTTTATTCTATCTTTCATAGATATTCAGTGAGCCTCGGTACCTCGGTGTTTTTTACTTTTAGGTTTTGATAAATATGATTGGTAATAAAAACAATCTGGGGGATGGGGTGTCCAAATCCAGTCACGTGCCAGTTAAGCAGCTTATATTTTGTACGAGGGAAGGAGGGAGTGCTTTCTGTTGGTATATTCCTATCGTTTATTTCATCAATACTGAAGCCACAGAGTCGATTAGGAGCAGCAAAGTAGAAACCCCGGCCCTAATACTTACATGAAAACTCATAAAGACATATTGTTAAAGGAAAAGAGAAAAAGGGTACAGAATTGGTGATAGGCAGAATGGTCGACAAAGTAAGCTTATTTATATAAAATAAATATCAAATAAAAGTTTGTGAAGGATGTCACAAAATCGTCAACAACGATGTGCCCATAAGCCATTTATAAGTTTTATACTATTATTGAACGACTGGTTATGACCATTTTTTAGTTAGGGGGAGAAAGATGTTTGAATTTGATACGGTCACGATGAGCCGAGCGCTCACGGCCATGACGCTGATCTTCCACGCGATATTTGCCACTATCGGCGTAGGCGTGCCGGTTCTGGTTTCTACCGCTGAATTAATAGGAATTAAGAAAAAGGATTCACACTATACATTACTAGCCAGGCGCTGGACACGCGGGTACACCATAACGGTTGCCGTCGGGGTTGTGACAGGGACGGCGATCGGTTTGCAGCTTTCTCTGATTTGGCCGAGTTTCATGCGAATCGCAGGGAATGTGATTGCACTGCCATTGTTCATGGAAACTTTCGCCTTCTTTTTTGAAGCGATCTTTTTAGGTATTTACCTTTATACTTGGGACCGGTTCAAAAAGCCGATCTATCATTGGCTGCTCTCAATTCCTGTCGTGATCGGAGGCACGATGTCGGCCTTTTTCATTACGACAGTGAATTCATTCATGAACACACCACAAGGGTTCGACCTTGAAGGAGGTCGGTTTACGTCTGTCGATCCTCTGAAAGCGATGTTCAATCCGGCTACACCGACAAAAGTCTTTCATGTCATCTCTTCATCCTATTTGACAGCAGCGGCGATCCTGGCTGGAATCGCTGCCTTCATCATTTTGATGAAAAAAGGAACATCATACCATAAGAAAGCATTGAAGCTTACGGTTTCGATGATGTTCCTGTTTGCTATTTTGACTGCTGTCGCCGGTGATATGTCAGCGAAATTCTTAGCTGAGCACCAACCTGAGAAATTGGCCGCTGGAGAGTGGCACTTTGAAACAGAAGAGGCCGCAGACCTTGTTGTTTTCGGTACGTTGAACGAAAATAATCAAGTGGAAAACGCCATACGGATTCCGAATGCACTGAGCTTCCTTGCACACGGAGACTTTAACGCAGAAGTTGAGGGACTTGACGAAACACCGGTTGATGAACAACCGCCACTTTGGATTCACTATATGTTTGATTTAATGGTCAGCATCGGTTTTTATTTACTGGGCATTTCATTTCTCTTCCTATTGTTCTGGAAGGTGAAGAAATGGAACCCATTCCACCCGATTTTATTATGGGCTATAGCTTTGGCAGGTCCGTTATCCATGCTTGCCGTCGAGTTCGGTTGGGTTTTCGCTGAAGTCGGACGTCAACCATGGATCTTAAGGGGTTTCATGACTGTAGCAGAAGGAGCGACTACATCTCCTTATGTGTTTGAAATGTTCGTATTATTTGCTGCGCTCTATGTAGTCCTGGCAATCGGATGTATTATCGCCCTTAGAAAGATATTCAAAAACAAACCGGCTGAGCTTGAACTGGAACACCGTTATCCTCATACAGCCACTGCAACTAAGGAGGATGAGCGCACATGAGTTATGAATTGATTGGAATTACAGTGCTTTGGTTATTCCTTTATGGATATTTGATTGTAGCCTCTGTAGATTTCGGTGCTGGTTTTTTCGCCTATTATGCAAAACTCACCAAGAAAGATCACTTGATCAACCAGCTGATCTCCAGATATTTATCACCGGTGTGGGAAGTGACGAATGTCTTCTTCGTCTTCTTCTTCGTCGGATTGATCGGTTTCTTTCCGGATATGGCTTACTATTTTGGTCAAGCTTTACTCATTCCAGGTAGTATTGCAATCGTACTCCTTGCCATCCGTGGTTCCTTTTATGCGTTTGAAAACTATGGATCGAAGAATAACCATTTTTACATGTTCCTCTATGGAGCGACAGGACTTCTGATTCCTGCTTCATTATCGACTGCGCTGACGATTTCAGAAGGCGGATATATTGAAGAAACAGCCAATGGAGTACAGTTGTTATTCGGAGAATTATTAACGAGCCCCTATTCCTGGAGTGTTGTCTTTCTCGCGATAGTCTCGGTACTTTATATAAGTTCCATGTTTCTCACTTATTACGCCGATCGGGCAGGAGATGAACCAGCTCTTGAAATCGTTCGGAAATATGCGTTGTTCTGGAGTTCACCAACGATTATTGCCAGTTTGACGACGTTCATCGCTTTAAGCCAGCAAAATATGGATCATTTCCAACGCGCCATCGAGCTATGGTGGGTATTCGGAATTTCCGTCGGCTTCTTCATGATCGCTGTCTTTCTCGTCTATACAGGGAAATATTACGGATGGGCTTTCATTGCTGTGATGATGCAGTTCTTTGTCGCCTTCTTCGGTTATGGAGCGTCACACCTGCCGTATCTATTAAAACCCTATGTAACGCTTACGAGCGGGGTGACGAACGAAGCGATGGCCGTCGCACTGATCATCGTTTTCATCGCCGGTTTACTGCTTTTGATTCCATCCTTGATTCTGTTGATGCGCATGTTCCTCTTTGATGCGGATTATGTGAAAGGGAAAAAATAGAGCAGGCATTACGCGAGGCTACAAGAACTGCAACTTTCTGAGTTATGCATCAAAGAAAAAAGCCGAGTAGGACGATTTTATCGTTCAACTCGGCTTCTTTATTCCGAGGAAATCATCCATGAGCTTTAGTATTCGTTTGATATTGACAGTGAATATACCCCCTGACCCTTGTACACGCAGGCTGTTTTTTTGATTAATAAAAGAAAATCACTCTTTTTAGATAGGCCTCGTTGATTCCACGATGAGCGTTTGGTGGTGACGCCTGCGGGAACAGCGCGAGCCGAAGATCCACTTGGTCAAGGAATCTTCTTGAGCAAGTTAGCTGAGGTCGGGCCTATGGCAAGCATCCACCGACAAGCGATTCGTGTGAATCAACAACAAACTTTAACAGCTCCTTTAGATTGAAAAGGTTTTTTCAGTGGCCACGCATTTATGCCGCTCTATTTTTTTGCCTATCAAAATATAACATCGATAAAGGGTAGGGGACTGGACTGTTGTTCAGTTTAACTGAAGTTTTATGATAGAATAGGAATAGATTTTGGTGAACGGATGGAGGAGCAGATATGAAGAAAGAATTCGCAGTTATAGGTCTAGGAAGATTTGGCGGAAGTATATGCCGGGAATTGAGTACGGAAGGCATGGAAGTCCTTGCATTGGATTTGGACGAGGATAAAGTGAACGAGTATCGCGATATTGCTTCACACGCGGTCATCGCCGATTCGACAGATGAAAATGTTTTGAAAGAATTAGGATTTCGGAATATAGATCATGTGATTGTAGCCATCGGTGACAACATCCAGGCAAGTATGCTGACAACCTTGATTTTAAAAGAACTCGGCATCAAAACCATTACAGTGAAAGCCCAAAATGATTATCACGAGAAAATTCTCAATAAAATCGGAGCGGACCAGGTTGTCCACCCGGAGCGGGACATGGGGAAACGGATTGCGCATAATATCATCTCCAACAATATTCTTGACTATATCGAGCTATCCGACGACCATAGTGTCGTAGAAGTCAAAGCTGGTAGTAAAATGGGCGGTAAATCGCTTGTTGACCTGGATATTCGTGCCGAGTACGGCTGTAACGTCGTCGCTATCAAACGGGATAAAGATGTCATCGTTTCGCCGATGGCAACAGAAGAAATCAAAGAAAGCGATATTCTCATCGTCATTGGAGCCGATAAGGATATCAGCCGTTTTGAAAAGAGATTAGTTGTAGAAGATTGATGTAAAAAACCCCTCTATCCTTATTGATAGAGGGGCTTATTTTAAAAGATTATAAAGTATATTTTTCACCTTCCACAGAGCGCTAATCTGTGGTTTTTTTATCATTTAGCTCCAGCGCCTAGCCTCTCGAGGTCTTAAGTCCATCCTCTCTGTGACAAAGGACGTCACGGCGAGGATCGTCTTAAGCTTGTCGAGGCTGAGCAAGGCGCTTGCGCTTTTGTTCTGATCTATAGATAAAACTTCTTGTCAGTAATAAAGAAGTTAACACTTATTTTATAATTTTATAAGAACGTCCATTCATCTCATTCGGAGGTGAGAAAATGTGTCTTAAGCTCTTTTCTTACCGCAGCATCCGCCACGTTTCACTTTACGGTCGCTTGGTGATGTGTTGATGACAATCGGTCCATTGGGTTTTCTGACACGACTACTCTGAACTTGTCTTTTCACTCTTTTAGCCTTCACGACTACCTCTCCTTATTCTTTATATTGTATTATAAGTATTTTGATGAAAAAAGGGAGGGCGATTAGGAAAAATCTATAAGAAATGGGTGTTCGTCATAGGATTTCTCACTGATTGAAAAGCATTTGGTGTGGGGGTAGCTTGTTTTGTAAGAAACGATCACCATCTTCACTCCATACTCGGTGTGATTCTTAAGGTCGGTATATGAGGGGTAAGGTGCTGTTGCAGGGTGTGAGTGATATACAGCCAACACCTTTTGTCCCTTCAAACCAATTTGTTCCAGTGTCTCTTCAACGACCTTCTTACTTACATAGAAACGAGTGCTTGATTTCCATTCATTCTTTA
The DNA here is from genome assembly GCF_004101865.1 of Halobacillus litoralis. Classification (NCBI taxonomy): domain Bacteria; kingdom Bacillati; phylum Bacillota; class Bacilli; order Caryophanales; family Bacillaceae; genus Halobacillus; species Halobacillus litoralis. Next base: position 509,830 of record NZ_CP026118.1, on the reverse strand, counting down.
ATGGCCATACAGATCGAATATGACCTTGTTCCGCTCCGGCTAGTAGTCCGCAAGCTTCATAAGGCAATTCTTGCAGCCCATGATTAATCATTTGGTCGTACAGGGTCTTAGATATCTTCATCATATCTCCATCAATTCCGTTTCTGGAAGATCGAAAATAATGAGGAGAGTTCCATCTTTTTTCCTGGTTCTTTATTTTCCTTGCCATTTGTCACTGAGGGATGGTTTTCTTCATTTATAGAATGCTGTTCCTGCTTTTCCTTTTTTTTCTCTTCGACCTTCTCGGTTGGCTCTGCTGAATCTTTTGAAAGATTTTTCTGCTCCTCGGTCTTCTGCAACATAGGTCCATTTTCCAATGCTTTCTTTATTAAATAATGGAATTGGAGTTTATTTTCACCTGTGTTGTCACTATCTGTTATTGACTGGGCGGATTCTTCAGCGTTTTTTTTTCGAATGATCGTATTTTTGTTCATATCCATTTGCGGATTGTTGTATTTCTTCCTTTTGCCATCATTCATACTCTGGTTAGGAAAAGAGGTCTGATTAGCAGCTTGTTGGTTTTGATAATAAGACGATTGATTACCAGCCTGCCTGTTGCTCATTGGTGGATAATGGTCATTTCTTGCTGAAGTGTAGGAACGGGATGATTGGAGCATATTTTGCAATTTACGGTATTCCGATGTCCTTGCAGGAGCCTGCCTGCTTTCCTGAACAGGAACAGGAGTTTCTGGCATTGTTTGTTGAGGGGCTGATTGTATTTGGCCCTTTAAATAGGTAATTTCATCTTTTAGGCGATCGACCTCAGAGGTTGTTTCTTGTTTTACTGAAGTCTGTTGAGTATCGATGACACGGTTCATTTTTTCCATTAAGTCGTGGATTTGCAGGCGATCCATCTTGTCTTTAATGGCCTCAAGGTCTTTCTTCAATACATTCACCGTTTCATTTACAGATTGAAGCTGAGCAGAGAGCAGCTTTGTTTTTTCCCCTGCTTCGTAATTATAATCTTCCATTTTATTCATTACTCCTTCTAAATTAAACTTGAAATCATTCGATTCCATTTTTGTAAGAAGGTAGTCGTCTGTGACACTGCCTGATTTCATGAAATACAAAATTTCTTTATAAAGGCGTAATTTCTCCTTTAATGTCTGCATTTCATCTGTGCTATACAATCTGTATCGGTCCATCACTCATCACCCTTTTTCAGCACATTAATATACTATTGATAATTCACCAATACGTGACAAATGTGCAGAATATCGAAGCCTTGCTTACAAGCGTAATTTCCGTTCTTTTCTTTTACTTATCATTCTATGCTTGAACATCGTATTTATTAGATGTTTCTGCAAGGGGACAGTCACCAATTTTCGTTTTTATGAATCTAATATAGGTGTTCGCACAAAATGCAAAAAAATATCAAATATCAGCGATAGTACTAGACCCAACTGTACATTTGTTCATATGCTACGAATGAAAGAAAAAATCTTATTCGGAGGTGTTTGCAAATCATGCAAGCAAAAAATTTAACAGGGGGCCAAGAGCTCCTATGTATCAACACAGAAAAAGTTTATGATTGGATCATCAATGAAGCGTCATTTGATTTGACTCTAGGTGATTTCGATCTTCCACTTGGACCGACTGGAGATCCTATTGAGTGTGATGACATTGTAAATGTTTCATGTACAGTAGAACCAGCGGAAGTAGACCCGATTGAAATTGCCGGGCGAGTGAACCAGGAGCTTGTTGTCGATGGAACAATGTTGACGCTCCAACTTGTTAATATCCGTAAAAACTTTACGGTAACAGTATTTGTCGAACTGGTTCCAGAACTAGGGGGAGGACTCGTTGAAGTTGGTGAGGTAGACTTCACACGTTGTGAGCAAGTCCTGTTATGTGCACCTGAAGGAACAGATGTGGATGTCACTTACACGGATTTGGATTGCTTCATCTGTAACTTTACTTGTGAAGAAAATGGTACAGAAACAGACACATTAGACGATGTCACTGTATCTGTAAGATTGTGCCAGAGCATTCAATCTACATTCGACGTAACACTTGAAATCGTAGCTGACTTCTGTGAGCCAAGAGATCAGCTTCCTATCCCACCATGCCCTGCCCCTATGATGCCACCACAATGCCCAGTGTTGTTCCCTAACGGAGACGACGGTACTAACGGGTAATTTCATCGCATATATTAAAAGAGAGGATTATGTCCTCTCTTTTTTTGTTGGCCAGGAATTTTTTGAGGCGCTTGCGCATTAGATTCATCCAGCTCCAGCGCCTACCCCCTCGAGGTCTTAAGTCAATCCTCTCTGTGACAAAGAACGTCACGGCGAGTCTTGTCTTAAGCTTGTCGGGGGTGACCAAGGCGCTTGCGCTTAGATCCATCCAGCTTCAGCCCCCAGCCACTCGCGACATAAGCAACCCGTCCTGTGGAAGGGGAGAGCACCTTCCACAGGCCGTTTTGCTTATGCGTTTCGTGTCTTTCAGGGCGCTTGCGCATTAGATCCATCCAGCTTCAGCGCCTACCCCCTCGAGGTCTTAAGTCAATTCTCTCTGTGACAAAGAACGTCACGGCGAGCCTTGTCTTAAGCTTGTCGGGGGTGACCAAGGCGCTTGCGCATTAGATACTTCGGAGGTGAAATTATGGATTCATCCCAGGAAATATCGTTATGGAAAAAGAAGAATGATCAGTATTTCGATGAAATCAAACAGTTGATTTCTAAGTTAAAGCAGACTGAAGGGTGGAAGCTCATTAGTTATTTTACATATGCGATCCATTTTTCTCATGACCCCAAGATGGATAGCATGGTACTCGGGAGTTATCATGTTCACAACATCGGAGATCAGCCTTTTCCTTCTCCTTATATATGCTTGAAAATTTCCTCGGAAGCACCTTTTCACTTTTCAGGTAAATATGTGTATAAGGACTCGCTCCAAAAAATGAAAATGCAAGGCGCCTGGGAGCGAATGAATGAACATACCGATAAGGAAGAATTTTGGTTGCAGCCTTCAGGTACAGCACAAATAGAACCAAATGAGACTCTTTCTTTTTCCAATTTTCAACTCAAATGGTCCGCAGATCAGAAATATTCCGGGAGTTTGCTTGGTTATACCTATGGAGAAGAGAATAAAAATGGAACACCGTCGCTGAACCAAATTAATATAAGTGGTACCAACATCATTCAGGAGGGGGAGTCAGATGGATGATCGGGAACTTCAGCTATTGTTGAAAAAATGGCTCAAAGAATGGATGAATGGACAGTTGCAGGAAGCAAAAGCGGGTAGTGCAGACAGGAAAAATCAAAGTTTTGTTTTTCTCGATGATCAAACCATCCAAATGTTATTGATGATGTTGATGATGAATAAAAACCCTCCGTCCTATGAAGTTCATTCATCAGGCAATGGAACAAGCAGAGAATGGGAAGAACTTATGAAAGAAAACGAAAAAGCTCTTAAAGAAATCAGAGATCTATTAAAGTAGAGGGTTCATTCATTGCGCCTATGTTCATATATATATAACCGTTGGGGCTTATAAGTGAAAGACCATTTCACAAGGAGGTTTGCAAATGGAAAAAAATACGGTTTTATTGCAACAAAAAATCATTCATTTCAAATCTGAATTGGCAAAATATAAAGAAAAGGTGAAGGATTATCAGGAAAATTACCATTATGCTTTGCTCGAAAAGTTGAAGAAAGAAAACGCAGACCTGATCGAAGAGCAAGAAGAGTTGAAAAGGGATCGTAATGTATCAATTCAAGAGGCCAACAAACGAATGCAAGGCCTCGAACAGCAATTATCAAATGTGAAACGACTGCAGGAAAAACAGGTTCAGGAAACAGAACTTTGGAAAGAAAAGGCGAATCGGTTCCAGGAGGATTATAGAGAGACCTCCCAACGAGTAGTTGACTTGCAAAAGGAAGCATCAAGTTTGCAATACCGCTTGAAAAAGCAAGAAGACGAACTTGAAAAAAGAAATGAAGAGTTGTACCAGCAAAAACAGCACTTTGAAAAAACAGAAGATGATTATTGTTCACGCATTGAAGAATATGAAGCAATATCACAAAATCTAAAAGAACGATTGGAAGAAGCAGATGGAATAATCATAGAAGTAAAAGCTAAAAACGAAGAGCAAGACTACCATCTGAAGCAATTGACTGAAGAAATAAATGTACTCGAAGATAAAAATGAGACCCTTTCAGTTGATGCCCGAAGCTATTATCATCAAGTGAAGCGCTTAGGAAACCTGTTGTCAGAAGCGGAAGTAGAATTGAAAGAACAAAAATCCTTCCTATGCGAAGCTCAAGAGGAGTGGAAAGAGAAAGAACTCACTTTTCAACAAAAAGCCAAAACGTGGGATGAGGAAAAAAGAACATATGAAAAGAACAAAAACGAGTGGACTGAAAAACTGAGCCAAAGGGACAAAAAGCTTGATGAGTTGAAACAAGCGTATGACCAACTGAAAAATCAACAACAGGAATGGAAAGATGCAGAACGTACCCATCAAGAACAAGCGAAAGCCTGGGCAAAAGAAAGGCAGAAGTATGAAAAGCAGCAAAAAGACTTGAATGTAAAGCTGGACAAAAAAGCTGGACTGATTAATGATCTGAAACAAGCAAATGAACAACTCAAAAAGCAAAATGAGAAAATATTAGGCGTATTTCCAGAAGAAGGCTCTGGTGAAGAGTCCGGATCTGAGGACATTCTAAGCCTTTTAGATCAGGAAATAAAGAAACTTCTCGGTCAAACTTTTGAGTATGAGGAAGAGTTGGATTCTAAAATCGTATTCATGACAGCATTGGAAAATAAGGTGGAACAGCTCGGAGAAGAGATCCTTGCCTTAGAGGTGGAAGAAAGTAAAAATGGACATTCCAAAGAATGATATAACGATTTCCCCCTTATTAACTTACCTGTCTGGGTAGGTTTTTTTGTTTGTATAAGTATTATTCAAATAACCGGATAAAGGATTTTCTTCCAGCCCCAGCACCAAAGCCATTTTCGTTGCCTAGCCTTCTTTTTTCATCGGATATTGGATTGAACTTGAGAGGGTTCAGGAAAATAATATTTCTACAATCATCAATACTAATTAAGAATAAACAATTTAAGTTCCGCTTGTTTTGTTTAAAGAGGTGTGGGAAAGGAAATAAGAAAAGTTATAGACCTTTAATCATACTAGGAGATACCGAAAGGATGAGTATACATGTTTGAAAAGCGAACCGGAGAAGTCATTACACAACAATTGATCGATTGGGGCGTCGACCACATTTACGGAATGCCCGGAGATTCAATCAATGAACTGATCGATGACTTGAGAAAAAGACAGGAAGAGATTTCTTTCATGCAGATCCGACATGAAGAAACAGGAGCATTGGCTGCTTCAGCTTATGCAAAGTTAACTGGTAAACTCGGTGTCACTCTGTCGATTGCAGGGCCTGGCGCAGTTCACCTGCTGAATGGTCTTTATGATGCGAAAGCAGATAAAGCGCCTGTGCTAGCCCTTGTTGGCCAAGTCCAAAGTGAGGAAGTCGGAACAGGAGCCTTCCAGGAGATTAATCTGGAGCGTATGTTCGATGATGTCGCCGTATTCAATAAACGTGCAGCTACAGAAGAGCAGCTCCCGGATTTGCTGAACCAAGCAATTAAAGAAGCCTATACGAATAAAGGTGTTTCCGTCTTGATCGTGCCTGATGATTTGTTCGCCAAAAAACAGACCAGTGAAGTGATGCTCACGTCGGGAGAGCATTATAAGCCGGAAATGATCCCTAAACCAGCTCATTTGAAAGAGGCACGCAGTCTTATTGAACAAGCTGAAAAACCGATCATTCTGGCAGGACAAGGGACGAAAGATGCACAGAATGAATTGATAGATTTTGCTGAGAAGATTAAGGCGCCAATCATTCTAAGTTTGCTTGGCAAAGGAATGATTCCGGATAACCACCCATATTGTCTGGGGCAACTTGGTCAGATAGGAACGAAACCTGCCTATCATGCGATGAAAGAGACAGATCTATTGATTCTGATAGGGACACAATTTCCTTATCGTGACTTTTTACCAGAGGATGTACCTGCGATTCAAATTGATAATAAGCCGGATAACCTCGGCAAGTACTACCCCATCAAACTAGGTCTGGCAGGGGACAGCAAAGAAACATTGCAAGCATTGTCTGAACTCATTAGTCCTGTAGAGAAGCGGTCTTACCTTGAATATTACCAGGAAAAAATGAATGATTGGAGAATTGCTATCCAGGAGGAGAAACGTTCAACCGAGGACCCTCTTCACGCTCCCCAGGTTATGTATGAGCTTGAGAAGCACATGGAACCCGGAGCGGTCATTTCCGGAGACGTCGGAAATGTCACGGTATGGTTGGCACGCTTTTTACACCTAGTCAATCAGAAGTTTGTATTGTCCGGCTGGCTTGCGACCATGGGAAGCGGACTTCCTGGTGCGATTGCTGCCAAGAAAGCCTATCCAGAAAAACAGGTGATCGGCGTATCAGGAGATGGAGGTTTCTCCATGGTGATGCATGACTTTGTCACAGCTGTTAAATATGATTTGCCTATTAAAATGATTGTACTGAATAATAGTAAAATCGGCATGATCAAATACGAGCAAGAACAAATGGGGCACTTGAATTACGCAACGAATTTAGGAGAAGTGGATTTTTCCAAGTTCGCAGAAGCGTGCGGTGGAGAAGGGTACCGGATAGAATCGTATGAAGAACTTGCGCCAAAGATGAAACAGGCTTTTGTTTCAAACAAACCGGTGATCATCGATGTGGCTATCGAGGATCAAGCCCCTCTACCAGGTAAAATCGGATATCAATCGGCTGTTAATTTTTCAAAATATATCGTGAAAAACTTCTTTGAATCAGGATCTCTTGACTTGCCTGACATGAAAAAATCAATTCAACGATTGAGATAAAAATTAAAGCCCCGCTGGCGTCTGCCAGCGGGGCTTTTTAATATCATACTTCCATAATGATTGGTAAAATCATCGGACGACGTTTCGTCTTTTCAAATAAGAACGGTGCAATTGTGTCCGTAATTTCGTTTTTAATCTCTGACCATTGAGTTGTGCGGCGTTCCATGACTTTTTCAACATGGGAACTGACCAATTTCTGTGCTTCTTTGATCAAGTCTTCGGATTCTCTCATATAAACGAATCCACGTGAGATAATGTCAGGTCCAGAAGCTATTCTGAATTCCTTCATGTTGATGCTGACCACGACAATCACGAGACCTTCCTCAGAAAGAATGCGGCGGTCACGTAAAACGATGTTTCCGATATCACCGATTCCGCTGCCATCGACATAGACGGCTCCGGATGGGATTTTTCCAGCAACCATCGCTTCTTCTTTACCGAGAGCAAGTACATCACCGTTATCCATGACAAAGCAGTTATCCGGTTCAACTCCACAATCATAGCTTAATTTCTCATGCTCTTTAAGCATACGGTATTCACCGTGAATAGGCATGAAGTACTTCGGCTTCATCAAACTGAGCATAAGCTTCATCTCTTCGCGGCTGCCGTGACCTGATGTATGGATATCATTCAATGGACCGTGGATGACATCTGCTCCGGCACGGTAAAGTTTATTGATGGTTCTGCTGACACTAATCGTGTTTCCAGGGATTGGGGAAGAAGAGAACACGACAGTGTCGCCAGGCTGTACTTGAATTTGGCGGTGCGTCCCATTTGCTATACGAGAAAGGGCAGCCATCGGCTCACCTTGAGACCCCGTACAGAGAATAGCGACTTCATTAGCCGGCAACTTGTTGATTTGTTGTGGTTCAATGAATGTATCCTTAGGGGCACGGATATATCCAAGCTCTTGACCGATTCTGATGGAAGATTCCATACTGCGGCCAAATACAGCGATTTTTCGATTGTTTTTAACTGCAGCTTCTACAGCTTGTTGCAAACGGTGGATGTTTGATGCGAACGTAGCGAAAATCAAACGTCCCTCCATACGCGAGAAAATGTCATGAATACTTTGACCAACGACACGCTCTGATTTTGTAAAACCAGGCACTTCACTATTGGTACTATCTGATAACAGGGCGAGAACACCTTCTCTACCGATCTCAGCCATTTTAGCTAAGTCAGCGGGTTCTCCGACAGGGGTGAAATCAAATTTGAAGTCTCCGGTATGCACAACGTTGCCTGGAGGAGTCTTAACGACGACTCCGTATGAATCAGGAATACTGTGCGTTGTACGGAAGAAAGACACAGAGGTTTTACGGAACTTGATGACATCATCCTCTTGGATCGTGTTCAACTTTGCATTCCGCAAAAGACCATGTTCATCCAGCTTATTACGCAGCAGGCCAATCGCTAATTTGCCAGCGTAAATAGGGATGTTGATTTCACGTAACAAGTAAGGGATTCCACCGATGTGGTCTTCGTGACCATGGGTGATGAATAGCCCTTTGATTTTATCTTGGTTTTGTACTAAATAGGTATAATCCGGAATGACATAATCGATACCGAGCAGTTCATCTTCCGGGAATTTAATACCTGCATCAATGAGGATGATTTCGTCTTGGAATTGTACACCATAAGTGTTTTTACCAATTTCTCCGAGTCCGCCGAGGGCGAATACGGCTGTTTGGTCATTTTTCACGAATTTCATCGATTAAAGATTCTCCACAGCGAAATCTTCGGATTGCTTTTCATATGCCAGGTGATCCTCATCAAGCACCTGTATATATTCGATATTGAATCCTTTATTTTTTAATTTTTCTCGAACTTTTCTCTCTGTTTCCGCTTCTACATACATACTGTCTGTACGTTCGCGGACAGGAACTTCTTTCGACAGTTCCTGATATAATACTTTGAATATCATTGCTCTATCGCTCCTAACTAGATATTATTTCCACATTCTTGTCCTGTCATCATCATAGCACGTTTATTTCATGTATGGTAATGATAGTAGTGTTCCGAAGGTGTTCGCTGCACCTTCGGAGTAATGATTTACGCGTATGTTTTTCGTTCCATGAAATCTTTCCAACGTTTTCTAAGCTTTCTTCGTAGACGCTTCATCATTTGCATCTATCCCCTTTCTTTGATGAAGAAATGCGCCAAAAACGTTAAACCGCCCAATCCCTGTTACTTCTAGTATAATACGGTTTGTGGAAGAATGAAACATTTACATATTATATTTTGTCATTATCGTGTGTTTTTCTTCTCAAACCTATCCACTCATGCTACAGTATAGCCAAAGAATGGACCATACTAATATAAATACAAAATATTAATGGCAGCAATTTTAGGAGGATATGTAGAATGAACAAAAAAATCGCTTTTTTCGACATTGATGGAACCTTGCTTGATCATGATAAGAAACTTCCGGTAAAGACGAAAAAAGCCATCAAGGACTTACAAAACGAAGGTGTCTATTGTGCCATCGCAACAGGACGGGCCCCATTCATGTACAAAGAACTGAGAGAAGAGCTTGGAATCGATTCCTTCGTTAGTTTCAATGGTCAGTATGTGGTATTTGAAGGAGAGGAAGTCTATACGAACCCTCTTTCAGAACCTGATTTAGAAAAACTTCACCAACATGCAGAAGAAAACGACCATCCAATGGTTTTTATGAATGATGAAGAAATGAAAGCATCTACACTGAATCATTCTCATATCACAAAAAGCCTCGGCACATTATACATTGAACACCCGACTGAAGATGCGTCTTTCTTTAAAGGAAGAAACATTTATCAATCGCTGTTGTTTTGTGAAGGGGATGAAATCGAGGAGTACCGGACAGCTTATGATGCGTTCGATTATATCCGCTGGCACCCTGTCTCCTGTGATGTTCTGCCAAAAGGTGGCTCGAAAGCGGAAGGCATAAAGAAAATGATAGAAGCATCCGGACTTAATCTGGAAGATACTTATGCTTTTGGTGATGGTTTAAATGATATCGAAATGATCCGTGAAGCTGGCACAGGTGTTGCTATGGGGAACGCTGTCCCTGAAACAAAAGCAGTCAGTGACTTTGTTTCGACAGATGTCGGAGAAGGCGGACTTGTCCATGCGATTTACGAACTCGGTTTATTGAAATGATGGAAATTAAAAGGCGCCTGAATGAAAAATGACCACTGAAAAACCTTTCTCAATCTAGAGAAGCTGTTAATGTTTGTTATTGTTTCTCACGAATCGCTTGTCGGTGGATGCTTGCCGCGGGCACGGCCTCAGCTGAATTGGCCAAGAAGATCACTTGACCAAGTGGATCTTCAGCTCGTGCTGTTCCCGCAGGCGTCACACCGAACGCTCATCGTGGAATCAACAGAGGCCCATTTAGAAAGAGTGAATTTCTTTGATATAAAAACAAAGAAATTCACTCTTTTTTCTTGTCCATTGAAAGAAGGCGAGTTAAAGGATAAAATCGTCCAACTCAGCTTCTTTATTGGATGAATACCTCAAAAGATGCCGTTCTTCAGTTTCCTCAACGAAATCAGGCGCCTTTTCTAATTATTCAGGATTGTTGCGCTTTTGATTCATCCAGCTCCAGCGCCTACCCCCTCGAGGTCATAAGCAGGCCCTTTGCTGTGGCACAAACCGCCACTTCAAAGGTTTGCTTATGCTTGTCGGGGGTGATCAAGGCGCTTGCGCTTTTGTTTCATCCAGCTCCAGCGCCTAGCCTCTCGAGGTCTTAAGTCCATTACTCCTGTAAAGAAAGATCGCTTCACAGGAGTAATGGACTTAAGCTTGTCGAGGCTGATCAAGGCGCTTGCGCTTTTGTTCGTCCAGCTCCAGCGCCTACCCCCTCGAGGTCATTAGCAAGCCCTTTGCTGTGGCACAAACCGCCACTTCAAAGGTTTGCTTATGCTTGTCGGGGGTGACAAGGCGCTTGCGCTTTTGTTCTAATTCAGCGATCTGCTGGGATTGCGTTTTCTGGTTCTTTGAACGGATTATCTTGATCGATATGATCATAGAACATGACACCGTGCAAGTGATCGATTTCATGTTGGAAAACGATGGCGGCATAATCCCTCAGACGCAGCTTCACTTCATTTCCCTCCAGGTCAATCGCCTTCACAGTAATTCGTCTATATCTCGGCACATAGCCAGGTACTTCACGATCAACTGATAAACAACCTTCGCCTGTTGAAAGGTAAGTACGTTCAACCGAATGACTGATAATGCGTGGGTTGAACAGACCGTAGCTATAAAGTTTATCTTTCAAATCTGTAAAATGAACCGCAAGCATACGTTTGTTTACGTTGATTTGCGGTGCAGCTAAGCCCACTCCAGGACGCAAGCCGTAACGGTCACATACCTGATCATCTTGACTGTTTTTCAAATATTGAAGCATAGCTTCTAAAGTCTCTTTTTCCCCCTCAGAAGCAGGCAGAGAAACCTCTTCCGTTACTTTTCTTAAAGCGGGGTGACCCTCACGAACAATATCGTCCATTGTGATCATCAACAACATCCTTTCTAAGCAGAAACTCTCCAACGATTTCTTATAAAAGTGAAGTCAACCTTAATGAGTATGTTAATGGTAACATTTGTGAAAAAGGCACTTCCAATTTATTTTCATTTATTATACTATTGTAGATATGACAAGATTACAATGATGTTTCATGTAATACGAGGGGGAAAAGTTGTGCAAGTACGTATGCTCATGGCACTTCTGGCTGCTGCGGTCTTAATTTTATCTGGATGTACAGGCCAGTCAGCTAAAGAAGAGATGTATGATCACCTAGAAAAAGCCGTTACTTTGGAAGATGCTTTCAGGGAGCAGCAGCAACCAATGGTTGAGCTGGAGAAAGAAGAGCAGGAGCTTTATGAACAAATCATCGATTTGAACATGGACCAATTCGAAGAGATTAAAGAGAAATCTCAACAAGCGGCCGCGATCGTAGAAGAACGCAGGGAAAAGCTTGAGCTTGAAAAAGAAAGTATCGACTCTGCTAAGGAAGAGTTCGATAAAATAGAGCCTCTTGTTGAAGATTTGGATGAAGAAAAAGCAGACGCAAAAGATAAAGCCAAGGAATTGATCGATACGATGAACAAGCGTTACGATGCTTATCAAGATCTCTATAGTTCTTATGATGAAGCACTTACGCTTGATGCTGAGCTTTATGAAATGATGCAGAAAGAAGATTTGACGGAAGAACAGCTGCAAGGTCAGATAGAAGAAATCAATCAAAGCTATAACAAGGTCATTGAAATGAATAAAACATTCAATGAACATACTGAGAAATACAATACATTGAAAAAAGAGCTTTATGAGGCATTAGAACTGGATGTCACGTACGAGGAGTCCGGGGAGAAAGAAACAAATGACGAAGAAAAAGAGGGAGAAGACGGTACGGACGCTTCTTCTGAAGAATAGTTGAAGGAACCGCTGACTTATTCAGCGGTTTTTTTGTGCTCTGAAATAGCTGATGCTTTCATGTGGTGCTTAAAGCACTAACAGTTTTCTATCTTCTGGCATCCATAGCTCGTACTAGAACAGCTTGTCTCTGAACCTTATTGCTGTGTAATGGGTATTTTAATGGTTTCAATCTTCAAATTTTTCTTCTTACTTATTAAACAGGTTGCTCATTTCAGACAAGTATCCAAAACAAGTTTAATCATTTGCTTCTATGGATGAAAAATCGTAGTATTAATACAGGAACAATTTTTAGGGTGGTACAGTCTTAGGCTTTCCATTGACAGAATGAGCCATTTTCTGAGTGTGGCGTTTATACTCTAAGTATGTATGGAGATTATGTATGCGAAGTGATTGACGAACAATGACGAATTGAGCTAAACTACATAGTGGATTGACATTGTACCATTGAATCTTGCTTCATGAATGTAACAGTTATGTTCAGCTTCTATGCATGATTAATAAAGTTATGTACAGGGTAAAACGTAAAGAGAAAATCGGTACAGTTTTTTTTCATAATTGGGAAAGCTACTCACAGCATCCATTTTAAAATTCGAAGGAAAGGGTGAAATATTTTGAAACGAACTCTTGAGAACATTGAAAATCAGTTCGAAACGTTTCAAATCCTTAATGAAGAAGGCGAAATCGTAAATGATGATTTCATGCCTGACTTATCAGATGATGATTTAAAAGAAATTATGCGTCGTATGGTTTATACGCGTATTCTGGACCAGCGTTCTATAGCACTTAACCGTCAAGGACGTCTTGGTTTCTATGCGCCGACGGCTGGACAGGAAGCGTCCCAGTTGGGAAGCCAATTCGCACTTGAGAAAGAAGACTTCATTCTTCCAGGTTACCGCGATGTACCACAGTTGATCTGGCACGGTCTTCCACTTTACCAGGCATTCCTGTTTTCCCGTGGACATTACAAAGGGAATCAAATGCCTGAAGGAGTTAACGCCGTAAGCCCACAGATCATCATCGGAGCACAAATCACCCAAACAGCCGGTGTCGGTCTTGGATATAAAAAACGCGGAGAAAATGCTGTAGCCATCACTTACACTGGTGACGGCGGCGCCTCTCAAGGGGATTTCTATGAAGGAATCAACTTTGCAGGTGCTTTCGGTGCGCAAGCAATTTTCGTTGTTCAAAATAACCGTTTCGCAATTTCTGTACCTGTTGAGAAGCAATCAGCTGCTCAAACAATTGCCCAAAAAGCAGTTGCTGCAGGTATCGAAGGCATTCAGGTGGATGGTATGGACGTACTTGCAGTTTACGCAGCTACGAAAGATGCGCGTGAACGTGCTGTGAACGGTGAAGGTCCGACGTTGATCGAGACATTGACTTACCGTTATGGTCCACACACAATGGCTGGAGATGATCCGACTCGTTACCGTACAGAAGACGAAGATAATGAGTGGGAGAAAAAAGATCCGATCGTTCGTTTCCGTAAATTCCTTGAAGCGAAAGATCTATGGTCAGAAGAAGAAGAAAACGAATTGATTGAAAAAACGAAGGAAGAAATCAAAGCAGCAGTCAAAGAAGCTGACGGTACTGATAAACAATCAGTTGCTGACTTGATCGGTATCATGCATGATGAACTTCCATCTAACCTGAAAGAGCAATTGGAAGAATACAAGGAAAAGGAGTCGAAGTAAATCATGGCACAAATGACAATGATCCAAGCCATCACAGACGCGATGCGCACAGAACTTAAAAATGATGAAAACGTGCTGGTTTTCGGTGAAGACGTTGGTCAAAACGGCGGAGTCTTCCGTGCTACTGAAGGTCTTCAAGATGAATTCGGTGAAGAGCGCGTTTTCGATACACCACTAGCTGAATCAGGAATCGGCGGGATGTCCATCGGGCTAGCCCTTACAGATTTCCGTCCTGTACCTGAAATCCAGTTCTTTGGTTTCGTATATGAAACAATGGACGCGATCAGTGGACAAATGGCACGTTATCGCTATCGTTCTGGTGGTACCCGTCAAATGCCGATTACGATTCGTTCTCCTTTCGGCGGCGGTGTCCACACACCTGAACTCCACGCAGACAGCCTTGAGGGGCTATTGGCACAGCAGCCAGGTCTGCGCGTGGTCATTCCATCAAACCCATACGATGCTAAAGGTCTTTTGATCTCTTCCATACGTAATAACGATCCAGTTATTTTCCTTGAGCACATGAAACTTTACCGTTCATTCCGTGACGAAGTGCCTGAAGAGGAATATACAGTAGAACTGGACAAAGCTGCCGTTAAGCGTGAAGGTAATGATGTTACATTGGTTGCGTACGGTGCTATGGTGCATTCTTGCCTTAAAGCTGCGGAAGAACTTGAAAAAGACGGCGTAAGTGCTGAAGTCATCGATCTTCGTACTGTAAGCCCTGTCGACTATGAAACAATCCTTGAATCTGTCAAGAAGACAAACCGCGCTGTTGTAGTTCAAGAAGCGCAAAAACAAGCAGGAATCGCTGCGAATGTTGTTTCCGAAATTCAAGAAAAAGCCATCCTTCATCTTGAAGCACCTGTATTGCGTGTAACAGCACCAGATACAGTCTATGCATTCACTCAAGCTGAAGAGGTTTGGTTGCCGAATCACAATACGATCGTTGAAAAAGTCAACGACGTTATGAACTTTTAATCATCCCTAATCATAGGAGGTAATAACCGTGGCATTTGAATTTAAGCTGCCTGATATCGGTGAAGGTATCCACGAAGGTGAAATCGCAAAATGGTTCGTAAAACCTGGCGATGAAATCAAAGAAGATGATGTCCTTTGTGAAGTGCAAAATGATAAAGCTGTCGTTGAGATCCCTTCTCAAGTAGATGGAACTGTCAAAGAAATCCATGTAGACGAAGGCGAAACAACTACTGTAGGAACAGTCATCATTACAATTGATGATGGTTCTGAAGATACTGGTTCTTCTGAAGAAGAAGAGGAGCCGAAAGAAGAAGAAAAAGAGGCACCAAAAGAAGAAAGCAAAGAAGAAAAAGAAGATAGTGGATCTGATCAACCAGCTGCATCTTCCGACGATAGCGATGTTGATGAAGACAAGCGTGTCGTAGCGATGCCTTCTGTACGCAAATTTGCTCGTGATAATGAAGTAGACATCCGCAAAGTTCAAGGATCCGGCAAAAACGGCCGTGTTCTTAAAGAAGACGTGGAAAGCTTCATGGACGGCGGACAAGCAGAAGCAGCATCAGAAGGATCTGCTGATCAACAGCAAGAAGAAAGTGCAGAAACTTCAACTCAACAAGCAGCACCTGCTGCTGGAGAAGCCTATCCAGAAACACGCGAGAAGATGAGCGGAATCCGTAAAGCGATTTCCAAAGCTATGGTTAACTCCAAGCATACAGCTCCTCACGTAACTCTTATGGATGAGGTGGATGTCTCTGAGCTTGTAGCTCACCGTAAGAAGTTCAAGTCAGTCGCAGCTGAGCAGGAGATCAAGCTGACGTATCTTCCATATGTCGTGAAGTCTCTTGTTTCTACACTGAAGAAATATCCAGTCCTAAATACGTCAATTGACGACAATACGGATGAAATTATTCAGAAACACTATTATAATATTGGTATCGCAGCAGATACGGAGAAAGGACTCATGGTTCCAGTCGTAAAAGATGCAGACCGCAAGTCCGTATTCTCTATCTCAAGCGAAATCAACGAACTAGCTGTGAAAGCTCGTGACGGTAAACTTTCATCTGAAGAAATGAAAGGTGCTTCCACTACAATTACAAATATCGGATCTGCCGGTGGACAATGGTTTACACCAGTCATCAACCACCCAGAAGTTGCAATCCTTGGAATCGGCCGTATCGCTGATAAACCGATCGTCCGTGATGGCGAAGTAGTTGTTGCTCCAGTTCTTGCGATTTCCTTGAGCTTCGACCACCGTATCATCGATGGTGCGACAGCTCAGCACGCAATGAATAACATCAAGCGTTTACTGAACGATCCACAACTAATCATGATGGAGGCGTAAAGTATGGTAGTAGGAGATTTTCCAATTGAATTAGATACGTTGGTTGTCGGTGCGGGTCCTGGCGGTTATGTAGCTGCCATCCGTGCTGCTCAATCTGGTCAAAATGTAACAATCGTCGACAAAGGCAATTTGGGCGGTGTATGCTTGAACGTTGGTTGTGTACCATCTAAAGCATTGATTCAAGCCGGTCACCGTTTTGAACATGCCAAAGGTTCTGATGATATGGGGATCAAGTCTGAAAATACAACTGTCGACTTTTCCAAAGTACAAGAATGGAAAAGTGGCGTTGTCAACAAACTGACTGGCGGTGTTGAAGGCCTTCTTAAAGGTAACAAAGTGGATATTGTAAAAGGCGAAGTTTACTTTGTAGATAAAAACACTGTCCGTATCATGGACGAAAAGAACTCTCAAACGTACACGTTCAATAACTGTATTATTGCTACAGGTTCTCGTCCAATCGAAATCCCTAACTTCAAATATTCTGATCGTGTTCTTGATTCTACTGGTGCTTTGAATTTAGAGGATATTCCTAAGAAGATGGTAGTCATCGGTGGCGGATACATCGGTACTGAACTTGGTACTGCCTATGCAAACTTCGATACCGAAGTAACCATCCTTGAGGGAACAAAAGATATTCTAGGCGGATTTGAGAAGCAAATGTCTTCTCTCGTCAAAAAACGCTTGAAGAAAAAAGGCGTTGACGTCGTAACCGAAGCAATGGCTCAAGGCGTAGAAGAAACAAAAGACGGTGTTACGGTCAAATACGAAGTCAAGGGTGAAGAGAAAACCATCGATGCTGACTACGTATTAGTAACAGTCGGTCGTCGTCCGAACACTGACGAGATCGGTCTTGAAGACGTAGGAGTCAAAATGAGCGATAAAGGAATCATCGAAATTGATAAACAGTGCCGTACAAGCATTGATAATATCTATGCAATCGGTGATATCGTCGATGGTCCGCCACTTGCTCACAAAGCTTCTTATGAAGGTAAAATAGCTGCTGAAGCTATTTCCGGTGAGAAGTCTGAGATTGATTATCTTGGAATTCCTGCAGTGGTATTCTCTGATCCAGAACTCGCTTCTGTCGGATATACGGAACAAGAAGCAAAAGACGCTGGATACAAAGTGAAAGCTTCTAAATTCCCATTCGGCGCAAACGGCCGTGCGCTGTCTCTTAACGACAGTGAAGGCTTCCTGAAACTGATCACGCGTGAAGATGACGATCTTGTCATCGGTGCTCAAATCGCAGGACCGAATGCCAGTGATATGATTGCTGAGCTTGGCTTAGCTATCGAAGCTGGAATGACAGCAGAAGACTTAGCTCTGACTATTCATGCTCACCCGACACTCGGTGAAATTACGATGGAAGCTGCTGAAGTAGCAATCGGACAACCGATTCACATCGTTAAATAATAGTAATGACAGATAAACGGGAAAAGCTAAACGCTTTTCCCGTTTTTTTACTTTCTGAAAATAATAGGACAGAACAGTTGATAATTCCCAGCATTTTGGGTGATTGAGTGGAGCAGCTTGTAAACTATATGGGTTTTATACATTTTATGATATGATTTTATTGTAATTTTTTCCTTTTGCGGGGGAGCTTCCTTGATGATGGAAAAATGCATAGGGTGTCATAATGGAGGAGGGGTTTTTTCTGAAAAAAAAGACAGTGTCCCGAAATGCGATCTTTATAATAGGTTGTATTCTCTTCACTTTTTCAATTGACATGCCAGTATTAGGTTTTAAAAAATTGGAGTTTGTGAAGGGGACTTCCAGCCACCAAGTCATTGATTGCAATTGGTATGGCAAAGAAATTAGCAGTTCGACTTTTGATGCTGCAATCTCCCATTACAGATGGGTTGAATCCCACAACCAGTAACTTAAGTTAATACATAGTGCTTGAGAGGTGAAGAAAAATGCGGAATAGGTTGAGGAAAATATCCTGGAAGGACGCTCTCATCGGCTTGACATTTATCATTGTGCTTTATTTCACGCTGCCGTACTTTGGCATAAATCCCTTTTATATAGTAAGTATCCTAATGGGGATTTTAATGGGAGCAGTTGAATGGATAACGAAATTCATATTGCCCTGGATTGTTTTATACTGGGGGGCCAGGTTGATAAAGAACCTGGAGTCCAGACAGGTTTCTAAATGATCTTGAGACTGTCGAGGGTGGACCTCTTTAATAAGAATCCACCTCCTGAAAAATTGACTACTGTTTCAACTTGTTTAAATGCCTTATACATATTAACGCGGATATGGCTCCGAGAATAAAAATGATGATAAGCAGTAATGTAGATATAGAATCGCCTGTGCGGTTGAATTCATCGGCTAATGTACCGATGCTAAATAGTAGATTGATGCCGGCAAGTACGACTAAGCCAGTATTCATCATAATGAAAGCGCCAATGGAAATTTTCTTTTTTAGAAATAAGAGGTACACAATATTGAGCAGTAGAATGGCAGCTAAAATTAACAGGGCAGGCTGCAGGTGATCGATCGGCTGGAAAGGCAAAAGTTTTCATCTCCTTTTCATATGTAAAATTTTGTTTGTTAGTATAACAGATTTTTTGAAATTATATAAAGGGCA
Organism: Halobacillus litoralis; assembly: GCF_004101865.1. NCBI lineage: Bacteria > Bacillati > Bacillota > Bacilli > Caryophanales > Bacillaceae > Halobacillus > Halobacillus litoralis. The sequence goes on along the minus strand of NZ_CP026118.1, from coordinate 490,883 downwards.
ATGTTTGTGGATAGGAGGGGATTCCTTTGAAAAAGCATATAAAAGCTGCATTAGTGATCTTAAGTTCATGTATCGTTCTATTTAGCTGTGATCCAACAACAAAGGACAAGATGGAGTTCTATCAACAAACAAAAAGTATTGACCTATCCAGTGAAATGATCGATTCTATATCAATACATTCAGATAAGGACACTATCCTTGCCACTTTCGGAAAACCCGATAATATTGAAGAAATATCCACCCCCAAGTCCCAATATTTAAGTTATGATGGGTTTGAGTTCGGCCTGATGGAAAGCCACGTTTTTCGCTATTACTTCAATAGTAATCATCAAACGACCAGAAAAATCAAAGATGGAGATACTAAAGAAAAAGTAATCGAAGAATATGGCCGGAATTACTATGAAAGAGAAGAAAGTGGTTTACATATGATGGGGTACTTTGATAAAGAAAATGAGATGAATATCGAATTTGGATTTCAAGGAAATAGAGTCACAGCAGTGATGGTTGAGTCTATCGGATGAAAAATAGTAACAAATTGGAGAAGGGTCGATTAAACGACTTGAATGTTGCACTGTAGTTTTAGGAGAGGGATTTATTGATGAACTTTGCTGATTTATTATCCAGCTTTTCTTTTGTAATTGGCTGGTTTGTAGTAGTTGTCGCTATTTGTTATTTCATTCCCTCTATATTACTTGGGGGATTTTTTCTCTTGGTTTCATTGCTTGCGATCGCATCCGGTGGTTTCCTTATCTGGATATCCAAACGAATTTAAAGCCTGGAATGAGTCACAGAATAGTTAAAAATCTAGTCTGAATTGATAGGCTTATGGAGGTGGCTGTATTGTTATCGTTTTTAATTATCATGATTATAGCTTCCTTCACTTTGTTTTTTTCTTCAACACTCTTAGGATTTGTTACCGTCATGAGGAAGAAACGAATATATTACGGGACAATAATAACCATCTCTTCACTTGTTCTCACATTCATTTTTTTCATTGAAGGTTTGAGTAACGGGTTTGCATATCTATATTTAGCCGTCCTTCTCGGGACGAGTTTATGTTTAACTGGAGTATTTGTATTAACTGCAGGATTTTAAAAAAAAAAAGAAAAGCGATCGATCACCAGATGTCAGGGGATGTTGTTTAAATTCAGGATAAACTTAAAGGCAGCGTTAGTATAAGAGAGATTTGATTTCTATCAGCATTTCTTCTGAATAGGGTTTCGGGTTTATTATCAAATTCTAAGCGGAGTTTCAAATTTATAGTGTATAGACAACCATTTCTGCATATAGTCTTATAAAAAGGTGTGAATGCCATGGCCTATATGTTCGATATAGATCGATTCGTGGATGAGCGTTCTTTGAGTGTCAGTGTGAAAAATAAAGGGCTGAATTATGGGTTAGGTTGTATAGAAGGGATTCGAGCTTTTTGGAATGACCGGGAAAAGCAATTGTTCATCTTTCGACTAGAAGAACACTTGAAAAGGTTTCATGACTCTGGGAAAAGTTTGTTCATAAACATTCCTTTCTCGGTAGAGCAACTTTCCCATATCACCAAACAATTGCTTTTGCTGAATCAGGTCACACAGGATGTCTATATACGCCCTATTTGTTTTAAAGGGTCAAACACATTACGACCTAAATTAAACGGCTCATTTAATCATCTGGCTGTCTACACGGATCTGTCGGAATATGAACCGAAGCCATTCCTGAAAGTATGCATTTCCTCATGGACTAGAATAGGAAGTAATATGATTCCACCACAAGCTAAACCTTCAGCAGGCTACATGAATTCTGCGTTGGCAAACAATGAAGCTGTAATGGATGGCTATGATGAAGCGGTATTTTTAACAAAAGAGGGTAACGTCAGTGAAGCAGCTACAGCGAATATTTTCATTGTGCGAAGGGGAGAGGTACTTACACCTCCTATGTCAGATGATATCCTGGCAGGCATTACGAGGGGGACAGTCGCTCAGATATTACACGAAGAGATGGACATACCGGTCATTGAACAAAGTTTGGCAAGGGTAGAATTGTATGAGGCAGATGAAGTGTTCTTTACAGGCACAGCTATTGGAATCAAGCCAGTCGTGGAAATTGATCGAAGGGTGATCGGCGACGGGCAGATAGGACCGGTTACTTTGAAGATCCAACAAATTTACAATCAGATAGTCCGTGGGGAAATGCCGGCATATCGGGATTATTGCACTTCATTATATTAGAATGCTGTGTTTTTTATGATCCAGTTCCCTCATGCCTGCTTGCTATTATCTTTGAAGCACCATTTCATATATCAAGAAGGCGATTTAAAAAACAGGGGGAGACTCTATAAATAAATGATGATTAAGTAGAAATAAAAGGATAAAACACCTTGAACCTATATAGAAGGACTACCAGCGGAAATTCTAAAAGGATAGTCGCAATTTCCTCATTCCTGAATTTGCCGGTCTATATTATAGAAGGTTGTTTTAACTTTTCACCATAAAACAGCCCCCTTCGGAAAAGGGAGCTGTTATAAGTTTTGTTTGCTACTATTGAGTGAATCGTGATCCCTTTATTCAGCAAGGTTTGCTGTCATCTTCATTCGCCAAGATGCTATTCACCAAATAATAAATCGATTACCATTTTGGTACGCTGCAGCCGACAATGATCAATAAGATAAACAACACAACAATCAAAATGAAATTGTTTCTGCGGGGTGGTGGGCATTTATATGCGGGAGCATAAGCCATGTGCGGGGCGTTTGCACCCATATAAGGAGCATTCACGTTAGCGCCCATGGAATATGGAGCATTCGCATTAGCACCCATATAAGGAGAATTTGTATTTTCCATCTGAAAACATCCTTTCGTTTTTGTGTGTTCGTCACTATATAGTACTCGCCTGGTACAAAGATGAGCCCGTCAACCCAAAAAATGGGTGTCTGTCACGACTACACAAATCAGGAGTTTTCAAAGCTTAGATTTATAACTCAGCTCAACCAGGTAATGTTTGAAAGATACAGATGTCTTATTGTGATGTACGAGGAATGGTGTCGTTTTATGAATAGTTCGGCCGCTTTGTGTGCTGAAGAACCTTGCGGGTTGATTGAAAGAAGGTTTAGTGATTAAGCTTGTCAAATAGGCCGATTGCTGACTATCCGCTTTTCGTTTATTATTCAGCCCCTCAATCATCTTATTCTCTGTCCTGATACTGAATCCATGTCCGAAAAAAAGATCATTTCCCAGGGTTACTGCATTGACCCCTCGAAACCATGGTATGGTTGGGTCCACATCAGGGTTATTGAAATAGACGACATCTCCAGGAATGTAAGCATTCGCAAATACAGAATGCAGTCCGAGGTCATCATCAGTGTGCCAACTGTACAAATAGAGATTTGGAAAAAGGGTGTTAAAAGAGTTGCTGCCCATCGTTTGCAATAGACCGTGATAAAAAATGATAACGCAAGCGGTCGCACATTCAAATCTGTAGAGAGCGCTGTTTTTGAAAATATCGATAATCGCATCTGCCGGTCTCACTTGACGTTTCAACAGAAATCCGCCTTCTTTAGTCAAAATCCAATAATCAGAATTACACTGGGCATTTTTGAAAGTGGCAAAGGCTGCTTTACCACCATCCATATCTTGCGCACTTATGATGATGTTTTTTCTGGCTTTAATTTCAAATAAAAGTTCCTGTTCTGACGAATAAGAGTAGACGTTTTGGGCCTTTTGTAAAGAATCGATGATAAGATTCTCGACTTTATCAGCTTTCCATGATTCACTAGGTTGAAAAGGCCTTCCAGATACCTGGATCATACGGTTGCTCCTTTCCAAAATAAAAATAGCTGTTATTCACCTATCATATTCATATAGGTGCTGGATGATGTTAGCACCCACACATATTCGTCGACTCGTAAGCGGCGCAATTATTGAATCAGACCTTTTCTTATTCGTTTTTGTCTATGCTAAAACCAGACTGCAAATTTTCCATATCCGTTATTAATCGATATTCATTGGATAAATTATGCCTAATGATGCGATTACCTATTTGGAAGCAAATTGAGATTAAATGAAATACAGAGGTGATTAATATCAAAACAATGGTAGATATCGGTGACAAAAAGCTTGAGGTGTGGATGAAAGGAAAAGGGAGGACAATAATCATCCAACCAGTTATGATCAGCCCTTTACCTGAATGGGAGCCCTTATGTGAAGATCTTTCAACTGAGGCAAGAGTCATTCTTTACAATAGGGCTGGCTGTGGAAAGAGTGACAAAGGTATAAAACCGAGAAACCGTAACGAGAATGCAAAGGACTTAAAAGCTCTAATTGACAAACTTTGTATAACATCTCCTGTTATCATTGGCCATTCTTATGGTGGCCTTATTCTCCAGCAATTTGCATTGGATTACCCAAACTTGGCTGCAGGGTTTATATTTGTAGATTCAACATCCATGGATGCTCATATGCTGGAGGATGTTGAAATCGAAGGGGAAGATGGAAATAGTACCGAAGCTTGGATTGAGAAATGCAAATGGTATGCCACCCTTTCGAAGGAAGATCTTCTGGAGGAAGTGAAAGATTGGATAAGTGAACAGGAAGAATTCGTCTCAGAAAGCAAACCTACGGAAATTTTAGAGTTTATGAGTAACCCGATCATGTTCGCATCAGTTGGTGAAGAACTGCACTATGACCTTTTGTCCAGCGGGGAAACCAATCAAAGAAAAGACTTTCCTGAAACGTCTACAATAATTATTGGCAGGGATCCAAAGGTATCGGTGGAAGAAATGATAATCACCGAGGGGTTACATAGGTCAGAAGCATAAGAAATAGAGAGGATTTGGCAATACTTGATTCGACGTCAAACGAAGTTCAATACTCAAACTGAATACTTTTTGGCTGAAAATTCAGGTCATAGTATACATATGGATAAGGCGGAAATGATCAGAAAAGCTGCTAAATCATTGCTTTATATTTAGATAAGTCGAATTTGGCTGTAATAAATACTAACCTGAATAAAGGATGGATTTACTGATGATGGATTATAAGTTTGTGACCTTAAAGGATCGTCCTGAACTAAAGGGATCATTAAATGGTCTGCATAGTTTGGGGTGGCCTGATTTTATGAGGGAGGATCCAAAAGGGGATCGATACTGGGATGAACTACTTTCTTTATGTCCAGGATTTCAATTTTTGCTTTTAAACGGGTCAGAAGAACCAATCGCTTGTGGCAATTCGGTTCCCTTTCACTGGAACGGTCATCCAAGCGAATTACCTCCTGGGTGGTCTTCAGCCCTTGAAAAAGGGGTGTTGGAGCGGTTAGATAATATCTCATTTAATACTTTGTCGGCCATAGCGATAGTCATCCATCCTGAACATAGAGGCACAGGGTTAAGTGAAGTCATGGTAAGGAAAATGAAGCAGATGGCGATAGACCATAATATTCAACAAATGATCGCCCCTGTACGCCCATCATTGAAATCCGATTATCCTCTTATACCTATGGAGGATTATATCTGGTGGAAGAGAGAAGATGGTAAGCCTTTTGACCATTGGATAAGAACACACTGGAAGACAGGAGCCCGCATCATTAAAATTGCTGAAAGGTCGATGGAAATCCCAGGTTCGATATCACAATGGGAAGAATGGACAGGCTTGAAATTATTATCTTCCGGAAGCTATGTTATAAAGGATGGGTTAGTTCCTTTGGAAGTAGACAAAGAAGTTGATGAAGCCCATTACATTGAACCGAATGTCTGGATGGAACATGAGTTGTAGCGTAATGTTTACTGCAAAAGCAACACGAGTCAATTAGATCCAGCTTATTATCTTTTCAGGGCAATTCGAATTCTATATAAGTGATATTTTAATGATTTATAATAAAATGGGACTGGGAGAAAACACTAATTGCCTCTGGAAGAAACGAACAATAGGGTGGAATGGATTATATGGAGCGTAGGCAACATACTTAGAGTTCTTCGGGACAGCACGAAACAAGACCCCGGAAAGCGGTCTTTGCTTTCTGAGGGGCTGAGGCCGTGTCCGCTGAAAGTGAAGTATATTGAGGCTAATGAAGAACTGCAACTTTCTGAGTTATCCATCAAAGAAAGGCCGGGCAGGACGATTTTATCGTTCCCTCGGCTTTTTTATTTCGATGAGACATTTATAAATCAAAGAAAATCACTCTTTTTAGATTGGCCTCGTTGCTTCCACGAGGAGTTCTCGGTGGTGACGCCTGCGGGAAGAGCGCGAGCCGAAGATCCACTTGGTCAAGTGATCTTCTTGACCAAGTTAGCTGAGGCCGTGCCCGCGGCAAGCATCCACCGACAAGCGATGCGTGAGAAGCAACAACAAACATTAACAGTTCCTCTAGATTGAATAGGGTTTCCCAGTGGAAAAATACTTTTGTCACTGCCTCGTTGTTTTGAGCAGATGAATACTTCATGAATTCATCCAAAAGCTTATCGGAGTCTTTCAAATAGATTACAAAATGACAATAATATTATGTTTAAATTACCGAATGAGGCGGGGACACATATAGTAGAAGCTATTATAAAGGAGGAGTTAAGATGAAAAAAACAACAAAATATTTAGCGCCCCTGATAGCTTTAGGAGTCAGCTTTGGAGTAACTGGTAGTGTCTCAGCACAATCGGATCACAGTGTTGAAGTTAAACCGGAAGACACGCTTTGGAGCATCTCTCAACTATATGAAGGAGTAACGGTTGATGAATTATACGAAATGAACCCGAATGTAGAAGCTTTCAATTTAGAAGTAGGCTCCCATTTAAAAGTAAATGCAGAACAAGATAGTTCACGAGAGGTCTATCACACCGTAACACCAGGTTCCACTTTGTACAGTATTGCCAACCTTCATGCAAATGTTACGCTTGATGAACTATATGAATTGAACCCTGGAATCGACCCTTATGATTTACAAGCTGGAGATGAAGTGAAAGTAAGAGAAACCGGTGCTTCAGAACCTCATATAAGTAAAGATGAGGCTGAAACAATCGTCAGGGACAATTATGATATTGAAGAAAGCACAAACGTTGTCTACGATAATGTAGTTGACGGCAAATATCTGGTTCACGTCTACAATGTAGTTGATAATCATACGGCAACAAAAGGATGGTATTTAGTAAACCCTCATACAGGAGAAACAAGTAATTATATGCAGTAAAATATCTTCTCAAAGCTTTTTAAGGAGTTCCCGATCGCCGGGAACTCCTTATTATAGTATTGAGCGTTTAATAATGAAAGTGTGGAATTAAATGGCAAATGGTTGGATTTTGAAAAATTGAATCGATTCATAGAATAAATATGTTAATCTTAAATTGTAATATTTCATGGTATTAAGGAGCTATGAACAAGCGTCTGACTAACGAGTAGGTTTATTTACAAAAGAATAGCTGTGTTGGAGAACGAGGCAAGTTTGATGGCGAGGAATTTTGAAAGGGGATACATAATCTTGAACACAAAATACTTAGATTTACTGGCTCAGAAATATGATAGTGAAGAAAAAGTGGCTAATGAAATTATTAATCTTAAGGCTATTCTTAATCTCCCTAAGGGAACCGAGCATTTTGTAAGTGATTTACACGGGGAATATCAAGCATTCCAACATGTGTTAAGAAATGGTTCAGGGAGAGTGAAAGAGAAGATTACAGATCTTTTCAGCGATGAGTTATCAGAAAAAGAGATAAATGAGTTTGCCACAATGGTTTATTATCCTGAAGAAAAAATAAAATTAATGAAAAATGCATTTGATAATAAAAGCGATTTGAATCAATGGTACACGCGAACTATTGAACGGATGATCAAGCTTGTTTCCTATGCCTCCTCTAAGTATACCCGCTCGAAACTACGTAAAGCTTTACCAGAACAGTTTGTTTACATTATAGAAGAGCTTCTGTATAAAACTGACGATTTTATTAATAAGGAATCCTATTATACGAAAATCGTCCAGCAAATCAATTCTCTCGGCCAGGCGGACAAGCTCATTACAGGTCTTGCCTATACCACCCAAAGACTGGTGGTGGATCACCTTCACGTCGTAGGGGATATTTATGATCGCGGACCGGACCCTGATAAAATCATGGATACTCTCATTAATTATCATTCCGTTGATATCCAGTGGGGGAACCATGATGTCTTATGGATCGGTGCTTTCTCCGGTTCAAAGGTTTGTCTTGCTAATATTATTCGTATCTGTGCTCGATATAACAATTTGGAAATTATTGAAGACGTCTATGGGATAAATTTAAGGCCCCTGCTCAATCTTGCCGAGAAATATTATGAGGACAACCCTGCCTTCAGGCCGAAAGTAAGTGCAGATGACAACACACCTCCGCATGAAATTGAACAAATCACTAAGATTCACCAGGCTATCGCCATGATTCAATTCAAACTGGAAAGTTCTATTATTAAGAGACGTCCGTACTTCAATATGTCTGAAAGGCTTTTACTTGATAAAGTGGATTATGAGCAAAGCGAAATAGTGATTGGTGACGAGAAGCATCTCCTGGAACACACTTGTTTTACAACCATAGATAGAGATCGACCTGACCTGTTATTAGAGGAAGAGGAGCGGGTGTTGGACAAACTGTTGTTTTCGATCCGTCATTCAGAAAAACTCTCTAGACATATGAACTTTTTAATGAAAAAAGGCAGTCTTTATCTGAAATATAACGGAAACTTGTTAATCCATGGCTGCATTCCATTGGATGAACAGGGAAATATGGAAAAAATGAAAATTGAAAATAGAACGTATGCGGGTCGTGAATTGCTTGATATTTTTGAACACTACTTACGGCATGCTTTTGCTCACCCAGAAGAAAGCGACGACCTTGCCACAGATATGGTCTGGTATTTGTGGACAGGAGAATATTCATCACTCTTTGGTAAGAGAGAAATGACGACATTTGAAAGATACTTCATTAAAGATAAGGAAACGCACAGAGAAAGAAAGAACCCTTATTATTATTTACGCGAAAATGAAGAAACCTGCCGTAAAATCCTTAATGAATTCGATCTCAACCCTGATCACGGTCATATTATAAACGGCCATACACCGATAAAGGAAATTGAAGGAGAAAATCCAATCAAAGCGAATGGGAAAATGGTGGTCATTGATGGAGGGTTCTCTAAGGCCTATCAATCAAAGACAGGGATCGCAGGATATACGTTATTATATAATTCGTACGGCATGCAGCTTGTGGCGCATAAACATTTTAACTCTAAAGAAGAAGTCCTCAGGGATGGCACAGATGTTTTATCAGTAAAAAGACTGGTAGACGAAGAACTGGAGAGGAAGAAAGTGATGGAAACCAATGTGGGAGAGAAGCTATTGGAGGAAGTGTACATCTTGAATAGGCTATTGGAATACCGCTATATGAATTAACCGATTCTTTTTTTAAATGGCTATGTTAAAGGTTGTTGTTGATTTTTCATATGAGAGTTATTCAGTTATAACAGTATTATGGAAGACTCGATTCCGAGATACTCAGGGTTCGTTGCCATATTGAGCTTCAGGGTTGGTTGGGAAGCAACTCGCTTTCCTGTGGGGGACCTGGCGAGCTTCCTCGGGCTAAAGCCCTGCGGGATCTCGCCTATCTCCTTCTCCCACGGGAGTCTCGCAGCTTCCCCACCAACCCATCCGATGTATGTGAGAAACGAACCCCCTTACTCAGGGGGATTGTCTTCTCTTCTCTATCCTTGTGTTATAGTCGTAAAATGCTTTATATCAAGCTCTCTTGATCAGAATACCTTCCTTGGAAGTGTCAATCTCTACTTCCCTTAAGCTCATAGATGCTTATTCCAGAAGTCGTTTCGAGAACCTTATATGGTAAAGGGGCGGAGGGAAACGGGGAGACTCCTGAATTGAAAGCGAAGTGTCTTGAACAGATGGGGGATGCTTCGCTTTCCCTGCCGCCCCTTGCTATGTGTTTTTCTCGAAATTCGTTCAGAAAAAATACTGTCATATTTGGGTGAGAATCAAACATCTTACGCTTAATTACAGGGTGTCCTTCATGAATGCTCCCCTTGAGATGTAGTTTCGAGAATCTTCCTAATCGTAATGAAATGTAACAGAGCCTTTTAAATAGATATATCCCACTATTTCCCAGTAGGGAAAGTACTCATTCAAAAAGCGATTCTTAAATTGACTCATAGAAAAAGAGCCTTCGTCGCGAAGGCTCTTTTTCCTATTTTTGAGCGAAAGTGATTGAGTTCTCAAGCGTCATTAAAATTTCTTTACGTGGGTTCTCTCCTGAAATCGTAGTCAAGGTTTTTCCTTTTTCTTTTACGACAAGAACAGGCAATTGATCTTTGGATACCTTCAAGTCATCGGCGTTTGTTTCCGTTTGTTTGAACTCAAGTTTTTGCCCGTCGTTCTGCTTCATTTTCCAATCTAATAAAGCACTTAAGTAGTTTTGAGCTTCTTCTTCTTTATCAGGTTCTGTATATAAGTATAATTCATAATCGAGTGGTGTGGCAGTGAACACTTGTACATCTTCTGATTGCGGGAAGCATCCCGCCAATAACAATATGGTCACAAAAGCTAAAAGTATTCTGTTCAGCATTCTTCACCACTCCTTGTCTGTTGATCCACGTTCAGTGTAACAAAAGGATCAGCCTGAAGCGCCGCTGTTATTGAAATGTCATCAGAATGAAAGCCTGATGTCTCATTTTGACATCTGCTGTTAAAAATTGAAAAAAAGACATGGAGGAATGAATTCCTCCATGTCTTCCTGCAACTTTATTTGGTTTTCTTCTTCAAATCAACTTTCTTAGCTTCTTCCTGGAAAGCCTTGAGTAGGGAGAAGCAAATCAAGATCATGATGAACGTGAATGGGAATGCTGCAATGATGGCAGCCGTCTGTAATGCCTGCAGTCCCCCCTGCCATAGAAGCACGGCGGCGGCACCTGCTTGAATGATTCCCCAAGTGAACTTAACCTGGTTCTTCGGATTCAAGCTGCCATTCGTCGTTTGCATTCCTAGTACGAAGGTTGCAGAGTCCGCTGAAGTGATAAAGAATGTACTGATCAACAGAAGACCGATGATGCTCATGAACATTCCAAGCGGTACATGTTCCATCATAGAGAACAAGGCAACTTCTGTACCTAGTTCACTCACATCAGAATAAATGTCCACACCATCAAAGAACTCAAGAGAAATGGCTGTTCCACCGAAGACGGAAAACCATAGAGCTCCGAATACGGTCGGTACGAGCAATACCCCTAGAATGAATTCACGGATGGTACGCCCTCTGGAAACACGGGCGATGAATGTTCCGACGAACGGGGCCCAGGAGATCCACCAAGCCCAATAGAAAATCGTCCAGCCTTGTACCCATGAACTATCTTCAGCAAATGGCGTCAGACGGAAACTCATGTAAGGTAAATCACGTACATAAGAACCGAACGTTGTCGTGAAGTAATCCATAATGAAATTGGTCGGTCCTGCGAAAAGCATGAACAGCATCAATAAAAGGGCTAGAACAATGTTCGTATTACTGAGATACTTAATCCCTTTATTCAACCCTGTCATAGCAGAAACCATAAATAATACGGTAACAACTGCGATAATTGTCAGCTGCAAACCGAATGTGTCCTCTAAACCATCAACAGTAAAGGCAAGTCCACTGGAAATCTGCAGAGCACCTAGACCTAGAGAAGTAGCAACACCGAAAATTGTTGCGAATACAGCAATGAAATCGATAAGTGTGCCGAGCGGACCTTTGACTCTCTTTTCACCTAAGACGGGAGTGAGCGCAGCACTGATGACGCCTGGCGCATCTTTTCTGAACTTAAAGTAAGCCAGGGCCAAAGCTAGTACAGCGTAAATCGCCCATGGGTGAAGTCCCCAGTGGAAGAAACTGTACTTCATTGCCGATTGTGCCGCTTCTTCACTCATCGATTCTTGATCGACTAGCGGTGGCGTGTGGAAGTGGGAGAGTGGTTCAGCTGCTCCCCAGAAAACAAGCCCGATTCCCATACCTGCACTGAACAACATAGCAAACCAAGTGATGTATGGGTATTCCGGCTCATCTTCCGGCTTACCTAGTTTTAATTTACCATACTTAGAAAAGACCAAAAAGATAGCAAAGATTAAAAATCCAGTTGCTGATAGTAAATAAAACCATCCGAATTTTTCTGTTAAGAATCCTTGAATGTTCGATGTTATGTTCGATAAGTTCCACGTCGGTAGCGTCGATTCAGGGATTATTCCCCAAATGATGAACAAAACTGCAGCTACGACGGAAATGTAGAAGACTTTTGTTACTTGATTCATAACTAACATCCCTCCTAATAGTAGTAGTAGTGTTAACATTCCCCTTTTTCTAATTTTCTTGTGTTACGTAACATTTTTCTACGATATGCCGCTGTTTTTCTGACAAATTTTGCAATTCCTCCAAAACGTCATGAAAACAAAGCATTTCATAAATCAAAATGGTTTGCGGGGGTAAATGATGGCGATAACCAGTTTCTTTCTCGACATGGTCTTCTTTCCATTTCCAGAATACATCATCCAACTGGTCAACCATCTGGAACTGCTCTTCCCTGATTTTATGGGTGGGATCGTGAAGTACTCTGGCGTATTCATCAGACAGAGAGTGTAAAAGTCCTTTTTCGCTTTCCGTGAAATCAGCCGCCTTGGTTTGGACGTATTGAATGTTCCCCAAGTGATAGGCAATTTGTTGAAATGCCCCCAGCTTTCGTTGAGAAAGTTGAAAAGCGACCATCTCTTCTTTTGAATGGCGATGATACTTCCATTCTTCTCGCTGATATCGGGATAATTGAAAGGTCTTTTCTAAGTGGGCAGTCAATTGCCGATAGGAACGGTGAATTCCGCGAGTTTTCTCTTTAGATTCTGCCGTAACTTCATTAATTATTCGTTTAACGAGCAGACCAGCATGATTATACAAACCATTGATGTTTTTGTAAATCATGGGGGAATAATTGGGTGGCAATAGGAAAAAATTCACAAAAGTCGAGATGATGATTCCAATGGATGTAGTACCCAGTCTCATGAAAAACGAAACAATATGATGATCCTGAAAATCGGGAATCATGGCTGTGGCGGTGATTGTAGCCACTAAAATCCCATCATCCAGTTTCAGTTTGTGGCAGACAGCAATCGTAGCCATTGCCACCAAAGCGAAAGTAAGTGCACCTTTACCGAACAATCCATAAAAAGTGGTGGCAAGCAATGCTCCGATGGCTGAAGCAGGAAATCTAACAGCTGCTTTTTTGATAGAATCTGCAGCGGTGTGCTCGATTGTTACGATGGCGGTAATCACTGCAAAAATGATAGGCAAATTAAAAAAACCGCAAATCAATGCAGTCAAAAAGACTGAAATACCCGTCTTGAGTGTGCGGCTACCCATAATTTTGAATTTTTTTAATGTGTCAAACATTTTTATCACCATCACCCATATATTTAGAAGTCAAGAAGACCACGATAGTATATTATATAATAAATTTCCCGAAAACGATAGAAAAAATGTAGAAACTTCTTATATAATGGAGGAAGTGGAAATACATAACAGTGGAGGGACATCGATGAAAAAGTGGATTGGTTTATTTTTGGTTCTTACTCTTTTGCTGGCTGCATGCTCAGGAGTGGAGAGTAAAGAAAGCCAGGAGGAAGAGGAGCAAGAGCCTGTAACAGAGGAGAAGGCGCAGGAAGAAGTTGCTGAAGAAGAAGCAGAAGATACAGAGGAAAATACTGATTCAGAATCAGCAGAAGAAAGTGAAGAAACGGTAGTGGAAAAAGAACCACAGTATGAAATCACTGGCAACTGGTCATTCCAACCGATTGCTGATGCGAATCCAAAGGTTGCTTTATTGACCTTTGATGATGCTCCTGATCAATACGCAGTGGAAATGGCGAAAACGCTGAAAGAATTAGATGCACCTGCTATCTTTTTCGTGAATGGTCACTTTATTGATACCGAAGAAGAAAAAGCGGCGTTAAAAGAAATCCATGAACTTGGTTTTCCAATCGGTAATCATACAGCGACACACGCATCTTTGCCTGACTTGACCGAAGAACAACAAAAAGAAGAGATTGTTGGATTGAATGATGAAATCGAAGAAATCATTGGAGAGCGTCCGGATTTCTTCCGTGCTCCATTCGGTCAAAACACTGAGTTTTCTAAGAATCTGGCGGCCGAAGAAGACATGCTTGTCATGAACTGGACGTATGGCTATGATTGGGAGGCAGAATACCAGAATGCAGAGGCATTGGCAGATATCATGGTTAATACTCCACTTCTGGGGAATGGCGCAAATTTACTCATGCATGATAGGGAATGGACGTATGAAGCAGTTGACGAAATAGTTGAGGGAATTCGGGGGAAAGGTTTTGAATTACTTGATCCAGCCCTTATTCAAACCCCGTAGAAGATATTTGTACAGGCAGGTCGTCTTTTTGATGACCTGTTTTTTTTATGGGTTATTCAAGGGTCTGAAATGATTGTCGGTTTCTTGAAAAGTTTTATGAAAAAATCACTTTAAGTTCTCATGAAGTTGACGGGCGAGCTTTTTTCCTGGACTAATTTTACAAGTAAGCTCATATATTTATTAGAAGGTGATTTATTAGTATGACACATTTTTAAAAAAGTTATACTTTTAGGGTTGCAATTTTTAATGTGTCATAATAAAATATAATTATATTGAAAGCGATTACAAAACAAGGAGTGGATATGAGATGGGAACAATCGTCTGTCAAGACTGTCAAAAGGTGATCGAACATTACGAAAATGAAAAGGTTTCTACTCTTTACAGCACATGTCCGACCTGTAACAAACCAGAGAAAAAATAATAATTACATTAATCTATTGAATAGGGGCTCTCTTTCTGAAAAGGAAGAATAAATAAGAAAAGAATCAAGCGCTGCAATGAGCGCTTGATTCTTTTTTGCCTTCATCCAGCTCCAGCGTCCAGACGCTCGAGGTCATAAGTCAATCAACTGCGTGGAGAAAGGTCACTCCACTTCGTTGCTTGTCTTATGCGTTTCGTGTCTTTCAAGGCGCTTGCGCTTTTGAGTCATCATTTAAATGCTTTTTGTTCGCGGATGACTTGGATTTTCTCAAGAGTGTCGTCTTCTGGGCCCTGAACGGGTAATCCTGCTTCAATGTTTTCGTGAATATAATCGATATTGTCGGATGTGATGATCTCCCCTGGGATGAAAATTGGAATGCCTGGGGGGTAAACCATAACGAATTCAGCACTTATGCGGCCGACTGCTTCTTTTAACAAAATGGTTTCGGTGGACGCATAGAAGGCGTCCCTTGGTGATAAGGAAAGGACAGGGATAGCCGGAACTTTCACAGGGATACTGGCCACATCATCCACGCTGACACATTGGTCGGCAAGACATTTGAGGGCTACTACCAGTTTTTCGATATCTGACCCTCTGTCTCCTGGTGTTACAATACATAGGATATTATAAAGATCGGATAATTCAACCTCAATATGATAGTTCTCACGCAGCCAAACTTCGACATCATAGCCTGACATACCAAGTTTTTTCACTGAGATAATTAATTTGGTCGGGTCATAATCGACGGTCGCATCACTGGTCAGAATCTCATTTCCAGGACAATAGATGGAAGGGATCTCATTCAATTGTTGACGGGCAAGATCAGCTAACCGGAGAGTTTCTTCCATTAATGCATGTCCGTTGATGGCAAGGTGTCTTCTGGCAGTATCCAATGATGCAAGTAAAATGTATGAAGTTGATGTCGTTGTCAACATGGACAAGATGGATTGTACGCGCTCATGGGAAACGAGGCCTTCCCGCAAATTCAGCACTGAACTCTGTGTTAATGAACCACCAAGCTTATGCACACTTGTTGCGGCCAAATCTGCTCCTGCCTGCATGGCAGAAAGGGGGAGCCGTTCATGAAAGTGAATGTGGACACCATGGGCTTCATCAACAAGGACGGGTATGTCATAATTATGAGCGATCTCTACAATCTCCTGTAAATCAGCGGTTACACCGAAATAAGTAGGATTGATGACCAACACGCCTTTGGCATCTGGATGGGCTTCGCAAGCTTTCTTTACGGCATGCGAGGTGATGCCGTGTGAGATCCCGAATCGCTCATCCAATTCGGGGTGGATGAAAACAGGTTTAGCTCCCGAAAAGATGATGGCTGTCGTAATTGATTTATGAACGTTCCTTGGTACAATGATTTTATCTCCAGGCTGGCACACACTCATGATCATCGTCATGATTGCACCTGATGTTCCCTGGACAGAGAAGAAGGTATAGTCAGCCCCGAAAGCTTCTGCGGCAAGATCTTGAGCTTCTTTAATCATTCCTTGTGGGTGGTGGAGGTCATCAAGGGGTTCGATGTTGATCAAATCGATCGAAAGAGCATTTTCGCCCATGAATTCGCGGAACTCCTCGTCCATCCCTTTTCCGCCCTTGTGACCAGGAATGTGGAACTGGATGGGGGTTTGATCTCTATGTTTTTTCAACCCTGTGAATAAGGGGGTTTCATGTTGGTTCATAAATCGTTTACACCTCTTTACAAATAGAAAAGCAAATGAATTATAGCAGAGTCCCGGATAGCTGGCTAGTCTTTTGTGTATCCTTTTTCCAATCGTGATAAAATGAACAGAAAGAGGAGGGGATGAAATGCAATGGAAAACACGCGTGACAGAGTTGTTGGATATTACATACCCGATCATCCAGGGAGGGTTGGCTCATTTAGCTTACTCGGATCTGGCAGCAGCAGTTTCGAACGCTGGAGGATTAGGTCAATTGACAGCGATGAGCATGGATGGACCTGAACAATTAGCAGAGGAAATCGACAGGCTCAGACAAATGACTGAGCAGCCATTCGGTATCAATTTTGCCATTGGTCAGCACGGAAGGCCATTTGAAACGATGGTAGACGTAGCCATCAATAAAAAAGTTCCGGTGATATCCGTGACAGGAGGCAACCCCAAGCCAGTATTAGATATGGTTCGCGGCACAGGGATTAAAACATTAGTGCTCGTAGCGGCCAGAAGACAGGCGGTCAAAGCAGAAGAACTCGGTGCTGATGCTGTCATGGTGGTTGGCCACGAAGGCGGAGGTCATCTTGGGCGGGATGATGTCGGTACATTTGTCCTCACCCCCCAAGTGGTCGACGCTGTCAATATCCCTGTAATTGCTTCCGGTGGCATCGGCGACGGGAAAAGCTTGATGGCTGCGTTATCACTTGGAGCGGAAGGGGTCGAAATGGGGACGAGGTTCATTGCTACTAAAGAATGTGTCCATGCCCATCCGGCTTATCAAAAAGCCCTCATTGAAGCGGATGAAACTTCGACGACAGTTATTAAAAGGAGTCTGAAAGCACCTGCCCGCGCATTGAAAAACAGTTGGACAGATCGTATTCTGGAACTTGAACAAGAAAAAGCGGGTTATGAGGGACTGAAATCCTTCATCAGCGGGCAAGCGAATCGAAAATTCATCCATGACGGTGAGCAGACATCCGGCTTCGGGTGGGCTGGTCAAGTCGCATCCAGAATACATGATGTACCAACAGTAGATGAAATGATCCACCGTATGATTACAGATGCTGAGGAGATCCGAATACGTTGGAATTAACAAAGGAGGAAAAGGATGAGCTACACCTATCCCATCGATGAAGTATATTGGACAAAAGAAGAAATCATAGATGTGGTCAATTTTTACAGCTTGGTCGAACAAGCATATGAAAAAGGAATCAAACGTGACGACTTGTTGATGGCCTATACGAGATTCAAACAAATTGTCCCTTCAAAGAGTGAAGAAAAAACACTTTGCAGCCAATTTGAGAAAGAGTCGGGTTATTCCTGTTATCGGACTGTTAAACAAGCCAAGGCTTTAAGTCCTGGAGATAAAGTGAAGATGTCGTGAGCCGAGAGTGAGATTTGCCAGAAGAAAGCAGTTCAGTTTGGAAGTGCCGTACGCACTGTTTCCCAAAATCTGAACTGCTTTTTCATGGGGAAATATATTCGAGGGGGAGAAGAACAGCAAGCATTGAATTGCGTACAATTCAATGCTTGAATATCTTAATTCAATCAGGTATTCAACGTGGAAAATTAATCAAGCTGTTTTGTGTAACGATAAAGCGGTTCAAGTGTTTGGAAAGTCTCTTTACAAAGGTCGAGGAAAGCACCGGGATCTTTCAAACGGCCGTCACCTCTTGCTATGTGCCGTCCGCAAAGGATTTCGGCCTTTTTAACTGTCTTCAATCGCTCGGTCATGTTAGAGAACTTCTCACTATCAACATCGCTTTGCGGAATCGCTTCAGGTTTCGTGTGATCTACGGACCATACAAAATCTTCAGGGATGTGATCAAGGATGTCCTTTTTGTTTTCCTCTAATTTATAGGCGAAATCCTGTTTGATCGGGCTTTCGTAAATGACTGCAAACCAAATGAACACGTGAGATTCCCACAGGCCGATTTGGAAATGCGGCAGTTTCTTATAGCCTCTATTATTTGAAGCAAGTGCAGCCCATGTGTCGTTCGGTGGATTTGTCTTCCTGCGAAGGTGCCGCGCGACATGGACGAACATCTCATCACCTGTCATAGCCGTTACATCTGGAGCGAGCTCCGTGGCGACGGCTTCCAGTTTAGGCGAAATCCGTTCTCTTAGAGCTTCCATTCTATTTTCCAAACCCGGAATGGAAAATACGTCAAAATCTTCTTGGGTGAACCCAGTAAAAGTCGTCATTTTATCAACTCCTCCAATTTCCTCGGTCTTATTTTACCATAAAGGCAAGGCGTTTCTAAGTGATGTGTTCCGATGGTTTGAATGATGTAAAAATGGGTTACATATAAGTAATCTAACTGAAACTTCTGTAGCAATAATCACATATATATATAGTAAGGATTTGAAAGGGAGGGATTGGCAGTGAAACATGTCATGGAAGCGTTGCGCAAACGAGAAGCTGAAGAAAAGCTCCCGGTAATCCGTATGGAGATTGATTACGAATTGGTTACATTGCATGATGCAATGATCGCAGAAGATGTTGAAAAAATTAAAAAGACAAAAAAACGACTCTCTGAACTTCGTAAGCAATTGATTGAATGGTCTATAGAGTAGCGAGCAACAATATAGTTGCTCGCGCTTTTTTGATTTCAGCAGGACAAGCCAGGTAAGGAAAACCTTCTCCATTATATTTACGCGCTTTGAGACATGAAATAATCAACGGACTTTGATACGATAAACGATGAGACTTATAAAAGGGGTACGATGACATGGATCAACATATAAAGAACGAGGTATTCGATTATGCAAAAGCATGGATTCTGGAAGCCGGTGAACGGATTCGTTCAAAAATCGATTCACCAAGATCCATCGAGACGAAGTCCAATGCGAACGATCTTGTAACAGAGATGGATCAGGAAACAGAACAATTTTTTGCGAAAAAGATTAAAGATACTTACCCGCAACATTATCTTTTCGGAGAAGAAGGATTCGGCGATGAAATAGAGGACTTAGGTGGAACAGTATGGATTATCGACCCTATTGATGGAACAATGAATTTCGTCCATCAAAAAAGGAATTTTGCTATTTCCATCGGTGTTTATTTTGAGGGGATCGGAGAAGTCGGTTTAATCTACAACGTAATGGAAGATGTTCTTTATGCAGTCAAGCGTGGAGAAGGTGCGTATAAGAATGACCAGCGGCTTCCGGATTTAAGTGAAAAACGACCATTGAAAGAATCCATTCTAGCATTGAACACAAGCTGGTTGATACCAGAAAATCCACACGTGGAGCATAATGGTATGGAAGAGCTTGTTAAAACGTTACGCAGCACAAGATCTTATGGATCAGCCGCTTTAGAATTCGCTTTTGTCGCAGAAGGGGTACTTGATGGATATTTAACTATGACGCTGATGCCCTGGGATTATGCTGCGGGAAGCATACTTGTTCGCGAAGTAGGTGGAATCGTCACCCGGGCTGACCAGGAAGAGCTGGATCTTTTAAATTCCACGACGGTCCTCGCAAGCCGTGCCAACATTCATAAAGAGATCTCTGAGAACTATGTCCAACTGAAAAAATGAAAGAAAGCGACCCGGATAAGGTCGCTTTCTTCATGCTTGTTCTTGTTGTTGCTGGCGTTTGCGTTTCAAACCGAAGCTCATTAAGACAAAGCCTAGAATGAAAAGTACAGCTGCAAGCCAAAAAATCTCCTGCCCAAGAGCAAACCCGACAGCAACAAAGGATAAAATGACAAGAAAGGCTAAGAAGCCTGGGTTCCATTGATTATTTTTCACAAGCGTCACCTCTATTCATCATTATTATAAAGGATTTGTCCAAATAATGAAAATGGCGGTATGGGTGGCATATGGTGGATGATTCTAGTATCATAGATGGAAGAGAACAGGGGAATCACGAGGAGGAACGTCATGAAAGATACATCAACATTACCTGTGCCTACAGACTTATGGCCTGTAGCAGATTTCTTTTTTAAAGGAATGGGAAATGAAGTCAATTTAAATGATGAAGATGAAGTAGCGATGTTATTTCGTTCATTTATGCTTTTATACTTAACAACGGTTGCATTGGCAATCATTACTTTCAAGCTGGGTTTCGCAAGGAAACTGCCATTGATGAAAACGATTGTAGTCTATGCTTTTCTAGTGATCGGTACATTCATTTTGACATTGATTCTAGGATTGAACTTACCGCTCCCAGAGAGTTTGCTGGTTGCTGCCCTGATCCTGGGTATTTACCGATTGCGCTTGCATAAAGAACGCGGGGGCCGTCAACAGAATGAATCTTCATAAAAAAATCCCTTCCGGTCATTCGGAAGGGATTTTTTATAGTATGGGAATTGATTTATGATGTTGTTGAGATTTTAATCGAAATGAGTGCTTACAGAGTCACATGATTCATCCAGTTTAAGATAAATGCTTTTCCTTTTTGCGTTCTCTGTTGAACCGGAATTTGCCTGTGGAGAGTCGTTTATTTGTTTTTTCTTCAATTCGATCGTGACAGGATTGACACATGTACGTGTGAATCCGTCGATTTCTCAGCCTTTTTGCCTGAAGACAATAACTGTCTATTTTTTCGATATTATCGCAAATTACGCATTGTACACGCATCTTTTCACCTCTATTATTTAAAACGATTACGTATAGTTTAACATAATATGACTTTTATAAATAGATGAAGTTTCCACGTTTGATGGAGGAGTAGTTCGGGAAATGTAATTAAAGAAGCAAAAGAAAGGGATGATTTTGTGAGAAAACGTTGGATTTTTACAGCAGTTGGTGCAGTTGCTGGAGGTACGATTGCGTATTTCCTGAAAGATGAGGAGAAAAGAGAACAGGTGAAAGACAAAGCAAGATCTATCCAAGGAAGCTTCGGACAGAAAGCTGATTTGCCGATTGAAGAAGCGGGTAAACCGGAAGTATCCCATCAAGATAATGCGGATATGGTCGCGGAAGGTTCGCAGTTCGGTGTTCAATACTATAACGAATTAACTGAAAAAGAAAGAGAAATCCTAGAAAAAAGTAACAGCTAAATCCTTTCGGGGATTTAGCTGTTTTTCTGTCACTCTTGTTTAGATTGTTCTTTTTCGATTTCTTCTAATTGCTCTTGTTCTTTTTCAGGGACGGAGTCTTGATTCTTGTTTGTATGAGGTTTTTCATTGATCGGACCTTCTGGCATATACCGGGCGACAATCTGGCTGAGTTCATCGGTTACAGCTTCGATTGGATGCCCTTCAGAAATTTTCTGGCCGAGACCACGCAGGCGCTCTACACCATCTGCATCAGCAATGACGGTCGCCTGCTTTCCATACGGGTCATGCTTGAGCGCTTCTGCAACTGAGTATTTGATGACTCCGACTCGTGACCTATCCAGATCTTTGTCAACGTCAATTCCGACAGCTACATAATTTCCTAGCACGATAGCTGTCGCGTCGTGGACATCTGGTACTTCTACAGCTAGTTTAGCCAGATGCCGTGCAGCTTGCTGACTGGTCATGTCTTTTTTCTTGACTGGTTCAGAATCCGTCACATATTTTACTTCTGAATCTCCTTGGCGTTCTTCTAATAAGGACTCTTCGCCATTTTGCTGACAAGCGGCTAAAAGCATAAGGATCATCAACAATAATAATTTTTTCAAAGGAAACACCACTTTTTTTATTTATAGCCTGTGTCACCTTGTAGATAATATACAAAAAGGACAGCTTCAAGAGCTGCCCAAATCATTACTGTAATACAATTTTTTTAATCCCCTTGATGGGGGAGGATTTATTCGACCCGTCTTTATAATAAAGATGCACAGGACCTTCGTTTCTTAATGGCTTGCCATTTTCAGAAAAGAGAAGGAGAGACTCTGCTAAATCATCAGCATCAATGACCTGTTCTCCTTCATCTGTGAGAAGTGTCGCTTTCTCAACGTCTTTGTTTGGTTCACTTGTATGAAGGAATGGTTTCAATGGCATGAGAAATGTCCCGTTCATAATGCGCTGCTTTTCGTATCTGTTGATACTTTTATTGACAGGCGGGTTAAGTTTCTGTTGATAAACTTCCCTGTCAAAACGCAGCGATTGGCGTTTCAGTTCATCTTCTTCTTCTGCAGATGGTTCTGCTTTTTCTGGTTGGAATGCTTCTGTTAAGGTCATCTTCCGATCATCAAAAATCCATACAGTCGGATCTAGCGTGATCGGGAATTTAACATTTCCTGCTATTTGAACAATCATGGCTGGAGCCACCTTTCGATTAGTAAAAAGTCATCCATCCAAATCATAGCAAAAAATGAATTCGATTTCATTAAAAGGAGGCTGGATCCATTGATAAAAGATATTTCAAGTGATGTTTTGAACGATTGGCTAAACAATGTCCGTCCTTATGCATATGACGGACAGGTAGCCAATTATATACCTGCCTTATCGAGGCAAAACCCGGAGGACTTGGCGGTAGCTATCCATTATATCGATGGCAATACAGTAGAAGCAGGGGAAGTGGAAGTACGGTTCACGCTTCAAAGTATTTCAAAAGTGATCGCCCTTGCTTTGGCACTGATGGATAATGGAGAGAGCTATGTTTTTGACCGTGTGGGGATGGAACCGACCGGCGACCCTTTTCATTCTATCTATCGTTTGGAGCAGAGTCCTTCCAAGCCATTAAATCCGATGATCAATGCGGGAGCTTTAGCGGTTACGAATATGATTCATGGCGATACTCCTGATGAAAAAGTTGGCCGCTTGCTCAGTTTTATCCATGAATTGACAGATGATCACTCGATCAGATACAACGAAGAAGTAGCTGTCTCTGAATTTGAATCAGCCTTTTTGAACAGATCGCTGCTTTTTTATATGAAACAACACCAAATCGTGACCGGCAGTGTGGAAGAAACATTAGATGCGTATACGAAACAATGTGCGATCGAAGTGAACGTCTGTCAGTTAGCCCGGATAGGCGCCTTGTTGGCGAATGGCGGGATTGATATTGAATCAGGACGCCGGATCATACCGAAACATCTCGCAAGAATTTGCAAAACATTCATGGTGACGTGTGGGATGTACGATGCATCAGGTTCGTTTGCCATCAAAGTAGGCATACCAGCAAAAAGTGGTGTGTCAGGATCGGTGCTAGCATCATTGAATGATTTTGGTGGGATAGCAGTCTACGGACCTAGCCTTGATGAAAAAGGGAACAGCGTCGTCGGGTTAAGGTTATTAGAGACATTATCCAATCGATATGACCTCTCAATTTTTTGAACTTGTCCCATAACAATGTTGCAATTTTCCCCGCTTAACGATAAGATTATAAAAAGAAAGACTTGTATATTGGAGGGGATTTTTGATGTTGTCTGATGTGGCTGTGGATCATCGTGAAAAAGCCTATGCCCTTCTAAAAGCTGACGCTGATAAAATATTAAGGTTGATAAAAGTACAGATGGACAACTTGACTATGCCTCAATGTCCACTTTACGAAGAGGTTTTAGATACACAGATGTTCGGATTATCCCGAGAAATTCACTTTGCAGTTCGCTTGAATTTAATCAGCGATGAAGAAGGTAAACAACTATTGGATAACCTGGAAAAACAATTGAATGTTTTGCATGAGGCTGCCCAAAAGTCATAATATGTAAACTCAAATTGCGACACGTCCCTGTTGTGATTTGAGTTTTTTTGTGGAAAATTTCATATCTCATTTTGACCTTTCTACATTAAATCATTTATCCTTCCATGTCATGCATATAGCATTTTAAGTAAAAATGCTCCTAACCATGAAGGTAGTTTAGAGCACGTGCCAAAGTATGGTGGCAGTATGGTGGGTGGGAAAACGGTGAGACTCCTGCTCGAGGAGGCTTGCCGCCATCCCCGCGGAAAGCGATCCGTTTTCCCACCCACCATCGCCTAAGACAAAAGCCACGATACGGAGCCTTCAACAATCTCCCTTTAAAAGTAAAAATGTTGAATCTTTCCAGATCCTATGAGTTTTTAAACTTACATACTGTTTAATGTCTGAAAAAAAGGAATTTTGCAAATGAATGGCGAATGTAATATAGCGGAAGATCAAATACAGTAATAAAGATATAGAAAGAAATGGAGCGTGTGATTCATGGCAGAAGTGAAAAAAATCAATAAGGTATTGGTGGCGAACCGCGGCGAGATCGCTATTCGTGTTTTTCGAGCATGTACAGAACTGAACATACGGACCGTAGCTATCTATTCTCAAGAGGATACTGGCTCTTATCATCGTTATAAAGCTGATGAGGCCTATTTAGTGGGTGAAGGGAAAAAACCGATCGATGCTTATTTGGATATTGAAGGAATCATTGAAATAGCCAAAAGCGTCGGAGTAGACGCCATCCACCCCGGTTATGGTTTTCTTTCGGAAAATATCGAATTCGCACGACGTTGTGAACAAGAAGGGATCACCTTCATCGGGCCGACGAGCGAGCATTTGAATATGTTCGGGGATAAAGTGAAAGCGCGGGATCAGGCCGTACTGGCAGATATTCCTGTAATTCCGGGTACTGATGGTCCAGTGAGTGGTATTCAGGAAATCAAAGAATTCGGAGATGAACACGGATTTCCTTTGATGATCAAAGCCGCAATGGGTGGTGGCGGCCGCGGGATGAGAGTAGTAAGAAATGCGGATACTTTGGAGGAGTCTTATGAAAGGGCTCGTTCAGAAGCGCGTGCTGCTTTTGGCAGTGATGAAGTTTATGTAGAAAAGTTGATTGAAGAACCAAAACATATTGAAGTTCAAATCCTCGGTGACTTTGACGGGAATATCGTCCATCTTTATGAACGAGACTGCTCCGTACAGCGCCGACATCAAAAAGTGGTAGAGATCGCACCAAGTGTGAGTCTTACTGAACAGGTAAGGGAAGATATCTGTACGGCTGCAGTCAAACTGATGGATAATGTGAAATATGTCAATGCAGGTACTGTGGAGTTTCTCGTGACAGGGGATGATTTTTACTTTATTGAAGTGAATCCACGTGTCCAGGTCGAACATACCATCACAGAGATGATCACAGGGGTCGACATCGTACAGACCCAAATTCTGGTGGCGGAAGGTTATGACTTACATAGCAAACAGATCGCTATCCCCTTACAGGAAGAGATCCGGACACATGGATATGCGATCCAGTCACGAGTTACGACCGAAGATCCTTTAAACAACTTCATGCCCGATACAGGTAAAATCATGGCTTACCGGACAGGTGGGGGATTCGGTGTCCGTCTTGATGCGGGGAATGGCTTCCAGGGAGCTGTCATCTCACCTTATTATGACTCGTTGCTTGTGAAATTATCGACATGGGCGCTGAGCTTTGATCAAGCAGCACATAAAATGGTGCGAAACTTGAAAGAGTTCAGGATTCGCGGGATCAAAACGAATATCCCATTTTTAGAAAATGTCATCCAGCATAAGCAGTTTTTATCTGGTGAATATAACACGATGTTCATCGACCGTTCTCCAGAGCTCTTTGTCTTTCCGAAAAGAAAAGACCGCGGAACAAAAATGCTTTCATATATTGCAGACCGGACGATCAACGGATTTGAGGGTTATGGCAGCAGAAGGAAGCCGACCTACTCCAAACCGAGGATTCCTGCAATCAAGCATTCTGAGCCGATACCAAAGGGAACAAAACAGATTTTGGATGAGCGCGGACCAGAAGGGCTGGCTTCTTGGCTGAAAGCAAGAAACGAAGTTCTTTTGACAGATACGACTTTCAGAGATGCCCATCAGTCATTGCTTGCGACAAGGGTCCGTACAAAAGACTTGGAGAATATTGCTGAACCGACTGCCCGGCTGCTTCCTGATCTGTTTTCGCTAGAAATGTGGGGAGGAGCAACCTTTGATGTTTCTTACCGCTTTTTGAATGAAGACCCGTGGGAACGTTTATTGAAGCTGAGGGCTAAGGCGCCGAATGTGCTTTTCCAGATGCTTTTGAGAGCTTCCAATGCAGTCGGATATAAAAATTATCCAGACAATTTAATTCGTGAGTTTGTCGATAAGAGCGCAAGTGCCGGTATTGATGTCTTCCGTATTTTCGACAGTTTGAACTGGGTCGAGGGTATGAAGCTGACGATCGATGCTGTCCGTGAAAGTGGAAAAGTGGCGGAAGCGGCTATGTGTTATACAGGGGATATCCTGGATTCCAGCCGTCCCAAATATGATCTCGAGTATTATAAAAACCTTGCCCAGGAGCTGCAGGATGCAGGTGCGCATATCCTAGGCATAAAAGATATGGCTGGTCTGTTAAAACCTGAAGCAGCTTACCAGCTTATCTCTACCCTGAAGGAAACGATAGACATCCCGATTCATTTGCATACACACGATACAAGCGGCAATGGGTTATTCACCTATGCAAGAGCGATCGAAGCTGGAGTCGATGTCGTTGACGTAGCCACGGGTTCCATGGCCGGCTTAACTTCCCAGCCGAGTGCTAACAGCTTATATTATGCATTGGAAGGCAGTGGACGTAAACCGGATCTTGATATCGGCGCATATGAAAAACTGGGCCGTTTCTGGGAGGATACACGGAAGTATTATCAAGACTTTGAAAGTGGCATGATGGCCCCTCATACAGAAGTATATGACCATGAAATGCCTGGGGGGCAGTACAGCAATCTGCAGCAACAGGCAAAAGCAGTCGGTCTTGGTTCACGCTGGGACGAAGTGAAGGTGATGTATCGCCGCGTTAATGATATGTTCGGCGATATCGTCAAGGTGACACCATCTTCTAAAATTGTCGGAGACATGGCCCTTTATATGGTCCAAAACGATCTGAATGAAGATGATATTTATGAAAAAGGGGATTCATTAGATTTCCCTGATAGTGTCGTTGAATTTTTCCAAGGATATTTAGGACAGCCATATGGTGGATTTCCAGCCGAATTGCAACGTATCATCCTCAAGGGCCGTGAACCTATTCAAGTACGGCCAGGAGAACTTTTGGAACCAGTGGACTTCAATGGCTTAAAGGAAACGCTGTTCCATAAATTGGACCGTCAAGTGACGAGCTTTGATATGATCAGCTATGCTTTGTATCCGAAAGTCTTTATGGATCATCAGAAATTCACAGAGAAGTATGGAAATCTGTCTACTTTGGATACCCCGACCTTTTTCTATGGAATGAGATTAGGGGAAGAGATGGAAGTTGAAATCGAACAAGGTAAAACATTGATTGTGAAATTAGTTTCTGTTGGCGAACCGCAAGTTGACGGAACACGAACACTCTACTTTGAACTGAATGGTCAGCCGCGTGAAGTCGTGGTTCGTGACGAAAATGTCAATGCTTCCGTACAAGAGCGGCCAAAGGTGGATAAATCTAATCAAAAACACATCGGTGCGACTATGCCTGGTACGGTCATCAAGGTCCTTTCAACAATAGGAGAAGAAGTGAAGAAAGGGGACCACCTGATGATTACAGAAGCGATGAAAATGGAAACAACCGTACAAGCTCCCTTTGATGGGGTCATCAAAAATATTCATGTAGAAAATAATGAAGCGATTCATGTCGGAGACTTATTACTTGAATTTGAATGAGCGAATGATAAGAAAAGGGGCAGCCGGTTTATTCCAGCTGTCTCTTTTTTTATTGTGTCATCAATTATTCACATGTTGAACTTCTCGATGGAATTTAAAGGTAGTAAAATGATGGTGAACTTATCACATTATCACTAGAACGTTCTTTGGTTACCCTAATAAAGTGGTCGATCATACTAATAAACAATACAAGTGAGTGATTTATCTTCTTCGTTCAAAATCAATCCAATTCCCAAAAAAACTTGCATTGTTCACGGGGATTTGCTAGAAATATAAGGGTGCGCTTTTATTGAAATGTTCCTCATTAAGATATTGATTCACCTGTGATGCGTTAAAAACCTGAATAGTGGTTGATACTAGGGGGTGGAAGCATTTCACAAAGTTGTCACAAATAAATAAAATTGATGAGTTTAAATAGATACAACTACAATAACATGATACAATTATTTTGATGTTTCTTGTCATTATATATTATATGAAGATAGAAACAGCCCTCAGCTCTTAGTGGATCCTGGTGATTCGCATGAATGGGTTTGGGGAGGTAGAAGGAGGAAGATAATACGATGGACAATCCGAGAACAGTCGAGTCTGCTTCTACAGAAATGATCCAAACGAATGCCCGTGAAACTTCTTTATTAGCTGATATTAAAAGTTTGATCAAAGTCGGAATCATCAACTCTAATCTAATTACTACTTTTACAGGGTTTTGGCTTGCTGTATATTTTACTGGTACTTCTTTCTCAAACCAGTGGATAACTTTTCTGTTGACGATGCTCGGAACCGCTTTCGTAATCGCAGGCGGTTGTATAATCAATAATTGGTTTGACAGGGACATAGATCCCATTATGTCCAGGACGAGCAACCGGCCGACAGTGACTGGCACCATGTCATTATCGTTGATCAAAACGCTGGGTATCGGCATTTCAATACTAGGATTTGTCACTCTGCTCTTCACCACATGGCAAGCAGCTTTGTGGGGGGCGTTCGGGTGGTTTGTATATGTAGTCCTTTATACGATGTGGTCGAAAAGAAAGTATACGATCAATACCGTAGTCGGCAGCTTTTCAGGAGCCGTTCCGCCATTGATTGGTTGGTCAGCGGTCGATCCTGGATTGCAACTTGAAGCCGTCATATTATTCTTGATCATGTTCATATGGCAAACGCCTCACTTCTTGGCGCTCGCTATGAAAAAGAAAGATGAATACAAGGCGGCAGGTATCCCGATGCTGCCTGTAGTGCATGGGTTCAAAATGACCAAAAGACAAATTGTGATTTATGTCGCTTGTCTTCTCCCGCTGCCTATTTATCTGGCATCGCTTGGCAGTATCTTTTTAGTTACTGCATTCGTACTATCCTTCGGTTGGTTGGCTCTGGGGATCTCAGGGTTCTTTATGAAGGATGATTACAAATGGGCGACATGGATGTTCATTTACTCCTTGAACTATCTGACAATCATGTTCTTCATGATGGTCATCGTCACATTGCCTTTCCCTTTTTAATGTACTGACCCCTTTTGGGGTCAGTCCAAAATAAAAAATGTCACTACAAGAGAAAGAGAGGTATCACACATGAGAGGTTGGATGGGAAAATTCCGTTCATTATTTCTTTTTGGTGCTCTGACCCTGCTCCTTGCGGGTTGTGGAGAAGAAAACCTGAGTGCTTTGAAGCCTAAAGGCTATGGAGCGGAATTATTATTAGATCTTATGTTGATCAGTATTGCGATAATGATTTTTGTATTTATTATCGTCATGGCAATTTATGCCTTTGTTCTTGTCCGATATCGTGAGAAGAAAGGCCAGGAACATACCATTCCTAAACAAACAGAAGGAAACAAAGCTTTGGAAGTGATCTGGACAGTCATTCCGATTATCCTGCTGCTTGTTTTGGCAATTCCGACTGTGCAAGCAACCTTCGATCTTGCGGATAAATCTACGCAGGGTGATGAAGGTGTCATCACAATTGATGTGACGGCAAACCAATATTGGTGGCAATTCACCTATGCTGACCAAGAAATCGCTACAAGTCAGGAGCTCTACATCCCGACAGGTGAGCGAGTGTACTTAAACATGAAATCCAGTGACGTTATCCACTCTTTCTGGTTACCTTCAATTGCAGGTAAAATGGATACCAATCCTGGTGAAAACATGAACACGATGTACTTAGAAGCATATGAAGAAGGCGTATACTGGGGGCACTGTGCTGAGCTTTGCGGGCCATCCCACTCATTGATGGATTTCAGGGTGATCGCTGTCAGTCAGGATGAGTATGACCAGTGGGTTGAAGATATGAAGAACATAGACCCGGAAGCAGCGCCTGAAACGACTACAGCTCAAGAAGGTCAACAACTATTTAATGACAATTGCATGAGTTGTCACGCTATTGGTGGCGCGTCAGCTGGTGTAGGTCCTAACTTGGCCAATTTCGGTAACCGTGAAAAGATTGCCGGAATCTTAGAGCCGACTAAAGAAAACTTGGTAGATTGGATTGTCCATCCTGATGAAATCAAGCCTGGAAACCAAATGCCGACTGAAATTGTATCAGAAGAAGAAGCAAGCAAAATTGCCGATTATCTATTACAACTGCAACACTCTGATGTAGGTACAGATGTTCCTACTCAGAACGAGGATGAGTGATCTATTATGAGAAAGAGGTTGAAAAGGGAGGTTAAAGCGTGAGTACTGCACTTGCACAAAAACGTGGGCTCGGCGCTGTGATTTGGGATTACTTAACAACAGTGGACCACAAGAAGATTGCACATCTTTATTTGGTCTCTGGGGGGTTATTCTTCCTAATCGGTGGGCTAGAAGCCATGATAATTCGAATCCAATTGATGAAACCGGACAATGATTTCATCTCCGCTGGGCTTTATAACGAAATGATTACGATGCATGGTACAACAATGATTTTCTTGGCAGCTATGCCGCTTATCTTTGCATTGATGAATGCTGTTGTCCCCTTACAAATAGGAGCAAGGGACGTAGCATTTCCATTCTTGAACTCTTTAGGTTTCTGGTTGTTCTTGTTCGGGGGACTGATTTTAAACGTTTCCTGGTTCACAGGCGGCGCACCGGATGCCGGGTGGACGAACTATGCACCACTTTCGACGACATCACCTGGACACGGTGTTGATTATTATGTCATGGGACTCCAGATATCAGGGGCCGGGACATTGATCGGGGGGATAAACTTCCTCGTCACTATCGTAAACATGCGGGCGCCAGGTATGACCTATATGCGTATGCCTCTGTTCACATGGTCTGTATTTGTAACCAGTACATTAATTTTATTTGCATTCCCTGCTTTGACAGTAGGACTTTTCCTTATGATGTTCGACCGTATGTTCGGTTCTGCGTTTTTTGATGTAGGACTTGGTGGTAATGCTATTATTTGGGAGCACTTATTCTGGATCTTCGGTCACCCGGAAGTTTACATATTGATCCTTCCGTTATTCGGGGCATTCAGTGATATCTTTTCAACGTTTTCTAAAAAACGTTTATTCGGATACTCTGCTATGGTATTTGCAACCGTTTTAATCGGTTTCTTAGGTTTCATGGTATGGGCCCACCACATGTTCACTGTAGGAATGGGGCCAATCGCTAACTCTATTTTCGCAGTAGCTACTATGGCGATTGCAGTACCGACGGGTATTAAAATTTTCAACTGGTTGTTCACGATGTGGGGCGGGCAGATCAAGATGACTTCAGCGATGCTATGGTCCGTTGCCTTCATCCCATCTTTCACGATCGGTGGTATGACTGGTGTCATGCTTGCCGCAGCAGCAGCTGACTTCCAGTATCATGATACTTATTTTGTAGTAGGACACTTCCACTATGTAATCGTTGGTGGTGTGGTATTCGGTATTTTTGCTGCACTACACTACTGGTGGCCTAAGATGTTCGGTAAAGTCCTTAATGAGAAACTTGGGAAATTGGCGTTCTGGCCATTTTTCATCGGTTTCCATTTGACATTCTTCATCCAGCACTTCCTAGGTTTGATGGGAATGCCACGTCGTTACTGGGTATTCCTGGATGGTCAAGGACTGGCAACAGGTAACATGATCAGTACAATCGGTGCTTTCTTAATGGCGATCGGTACACTGATTTTCCTTTACAACATCATTTATACAGCAGTCAAAGAGAAGAAAGTAGGCGGAGACCCTTGGGGCGGACGTTCACTTGAATGGTCGATTCCATCTCCACCACCACACTATAACTTTGTTCAGACACCACTTGTGCGTGGTCTGGATCCGTTATGGATAGAGAAAATGGACGGGAAAGAAGGGATGACACCTGCAGAGCCGCTTGGCGATATCCACATGCCGAATGCATCCATCCTTCCATTTATGATTTCTCTAGGTACATTCATTGCAGGATTCGGTTTCATTTATCAAGTGGATGACCCGACATGGTTGATCTTAGTGTTCGTAGGTATGGGCATCACTCTAGGTTCGATGCTGACACGATCTCTTAAAGACGATCTTGGACACCACATTCATAAAGAAGAGCTAGAAGAAGATATTAAGAAGGGGGCTGGCAAATAAATGAGTCATGAAGATGTTCTCAATCCAAAACAAATGCCGCATGATCCGGAAAAAGCCACCCTTGAAGGTAAGAACAAATTTTTAGGCTTTTGGTTTTTTCTAGGCGGAGAAACAGTATTGTTCGCCAGCTTATTTGGTACTTACATTGCGTTGAATGGCTCGACGCAAGGGGAAAACACTCCTGAGCATTTATTCGGCTTAGAGCTCGTCTTCATTATGACGATGCTGCTGCTGACAAGCTCTTTGACAAGTGTTTACGCCATGTACCATATGAAGAACCATGATTTTGCTAAAATGCAGAAATGGTTGGCGATTACAGTTCTATTAGGTCTAGGATTCCTGAGCTGTGAGCTTTATGAGTTTTATCACTATATCCATGAATACGGATTCACATTCCGATCATCTGCCTTTGGTTCAGCCTTCTATACATTGGTCGGCTTCCACGGAGGACACGTAGTCTTCGGTTTAAGTTGGATCATCGCTTTGATGCTTCGTAACCAAAGGCGTGGCTTGAACTTGTATAACGCACCTAAGTTCTATATTGCCAGCTTGTATTGGCACTTCATTGACGTTGTATGGGTATTCATTTTCACAGTTGTGTACCTTATGGGAAAGGTGGGTTAATCAATGGAGAATAACACACATTCCAGACCTGCACATCAAGCAGAATATGAAAAGAAACAGCACCGCGAGGAAATGAAGCAGCAAGTCATCAGTTTCGCTCTGATGATCTTGTTCACCTTCATCGCGTTCGGAATGGTCATAATGGAGATCAGCTCCTTCTTCGTCATTCCTACGCTGATCATCTTAGCTGTTGTTCAAGTGGCATTCCAACTTTATTATTTCATGCATATGAAAAATAAAGGACACGACATGCCTGCTATGATG
The DNA here is from genome assembly GCF_004101865.1 of Halobacillus litoralis. NCBI lineage: Bacteria > Bacillati > Bacillota > Bacilli > Caryophanales > Bacillaceae > Halobacillus > Halobacillus litoralis. The sequence goes on along the minus strand of NZ_CP026118.1, from coordinate 457,457 downwards.
ATGTATGGCGGGGCAGCCGTAGGTGCTTTGACAATCATCACTTTCACATCAATTATCTGGTGGTAAATAAAAAATTGAATGCGCTCAGCGCTTGAAAAAGGAAAAAGACCGGTGCTCCGGTCTTTTTCTATATAATCCAAAGTTTTGACTAATTTATGAACAATAAGGATTATCTTGCACGAACACTCGTTTTTTGGTGGGAAATTAGGTAAAATGAAGAGGTAAAAGTAAACAATCTGGGGTGAGACACCTATGTGGTTAGAACTTCAAATATTCGGTTTCCGTGCATTATGGAGTCCGTATTATTTTCTTTTTGTGCTGATTTTGTCGGCTTTATATTTTTATTTCACTGGTCCTGGGAGAAAGAAAGGAACAGAGCATCCGAGTGCCTTCCAACAAGTGATGTTCTATAGTGGAATGCTGTTGTTATATTTGGTGAAAGGTTCTCCTGTCGATCTGTTAGGGCACATCATGTTCACTGCCCACATGACTCAGATGGCTTTGTATTACCTCCTTTTTCCGATACTCGTCATCAAAGGTATTCCAACATGGATTTGGGAGCAGGTACTGGAAGCTAAAGGGTTACGTCCTCTGTTCAATTTATTGACAAAACCGCTTATTTCACTGCTTCTTTTCAATGGTCTTTTCTCGATTTACCATATGCCTTCCATTTTTGACTTTTCTAAATCGAGTGATTTGGCACATACGATAATTACAACGGTCATATTGTTCACGGCATTTTTCATGTGGATTTCAGTTTTCCCTCCATTAGAGAAAATGGACAGGTTAAGCCCGATCATGAAAATAGGTTTTATTTTTGCTAACGGGGTACTGATTACTCCTGCTTGTGGACTGATTATTTTTGCTGGGTCCCCATTATATGAAACCTATTCTGAATCTGGAGCTTGGATGCAGGCAATGAGTTTATGTGTGCCAGCAAACGTATTGAACGATCTTGCTTCAAGTTTAAGTGGCCCGAGTTACTTTACTCCTATGCCATTGGTGGAAGATCAGCAATTAGGTGGAATCATCATGAAAATTACACAGGAAATCATTTTCGGTGCGGTCATCGCGTATGTATTCTTCAGTTGGTTCAACCGGGAACGTGATACGATCGATCCACTGCCGGATCAGGCGACATCTGAGACTTGATCGATTGTTTGTAAAGAGAAAGAGGTGTAGGTATGCCATTACTACCGACTTTGAGCACGGTATTCATAGTCCTGAGTGCCGTACTTGTTGCTATCGGTTGGGCTTTGATCATAAAAGATCGGCGAAGAGCCCATAAAAAGGTTATGATTGCAGCAGCGATCAGTGCATTGACATTTTTTATCATCTATTTGAGCCGGACGATATTCGTGGGGAATACAAGCTTCGGTGGTCCTGATGATATTAAGATTTATTATACGATTTTTCTGATCTTTCATATTTTCCTTGCAACAGTGGGGGCTGTCTTCGGAATTGTCACCCTGTCTCTTGCTTATAAAAGGAAAATCGCCAAACATAGGAAGTTAGGTCCTGTTACAAGTGTGATTTGGTTTTGTACAGCCATTACAGGTGTAGCGGTTTATCTTCTGCTCTACATCATTTATGATGGGGGCACGACAACGAGTATGATTAAAGCTATATTGGGAACATGAGATAAACAACGAATCGGAGTGATCGATTCGTTGTTTTTTTTGTTTAATTATTGTGAATATAAGGTATAACGAATTGTATGAGCATCATTCACGTTACATAAATGAAAGGGATGGATCACTAATGGAATTGAAGACAGCGAGGTTGCAGCTATTCCCGATAACCGTTGATTTGGCCCAGACACTTATGAAAAATTCTTTAGCTTTTTATTATAAGTTTCAGTTGCCATGGAATAAAAACTGGCCGCATGATGGATTGAAAGCTTTGCTACCGATGTATGCTGAGCGGTTGGAAAATGATGCTGAGGAATTAGGCTTTGGCCCCTGGGTGATCATGGATGAGAAAGGAGAACATGTCATCGGTGATATCGGGTTCAAAGGGAAGCCGGATGATGAGGGTAACATCCAAATCGGTTACCAAGTGGTTGCGTCCGAGCGGAATTTCGGTTATGCATCAGAAGCAGTAGATGCGTTATGCCAATGGGCCTTTCAATCAGGTGGGGTTGAAGGGGTAGAAGCTGAATGTGATAAAAGCAACATCCCTTCTCAAAAAGTACTCATCAATAATGGATTTGTCCATACAGGAAAAAATCAGGACATCCTCGTATTCAAAAAAGGAAAAACGGTGAATGATCAAAAAGAGAATATTTATAAAGAAGGATTATAACAAAAATGCGTGAAGCCACTGCTTCACGCATTTTTCATTTTACAAACTAACACCGCTCACATCTGAATAACATATGTGCTGACTGAGCTTATCAGGGCATCTCCGGTATGATTTTATATCTTATAGTTCCATTTGATAATACCGGCTTCTTTGGCTGAATTGAAAGCGATGACCACAAGGGGCCCAAGGATGAACCCAAGAAGTCCGATAAGTTGCAAGCCTAAGTACATGGCAATCAATGTTGCAAGAGGGGAGAGGCCGATATGGCGTCCCATCACTTTTGGCTCGACAGTTCTTCTGATGGCCAGCAGGACGATAGCAAGAACCCCGAGCTTTGTACCTATGGCTATATCACCGATTATAAGCATGTAAATGGACCAGGGTCCCAAAATGACAATCGAGCCGATTATCGGCACGAAATCGATGGCCCAGATGATCAGAGACATGATGAGTGCTACCTCTGGTGCAATCCATAATAGTCCGACAAGTGATACGAAAAAGATGATAATACTTACTAAAAACTGAGCTTTCAAGAATCCGAAAACGACATAGGAAAGGCGTGCATTCATGAACTTCACTTTCTCAGAAGTCGCTTCTGTAAGCCCGTCATGCATTTTGTCCCGCAAGCGGGGAAGTTCAAGCATGAACAAGAAAAGGGCGATTAAATAAACGAGAAAACTCACCAGAAGTTCTGGTATCTTGGCAGCGACTGCAGCAATGTTACCGATTTGAAGTTTTTCAGATAGAGCAGTAGATGTACGGTCGACGGTATTAGTGATTTCATTCGAAACTTTGTCAACGAATTCCTTTGGCATGTTTTGTGTGAATCTTACCATGTCATTCTGCCAGTTAAGCAATACATTATTAATTTGATTGATGTATTCAGGTGCATTATCCGCAAGCTCAAGAATCTGTGTTACGGCCCTCGTCACAGCGAATGTCCCGAGCAATCCCAGGAATACTAAAAACAACAGGAAAACGATCGTGACCGACATTTTTCTGTTGATTCGAAAACGGAATTGCATCAGCCGGACCGCTGGATTTAAGAATAAGGCGGTTACAAACGCAAGGATCAATGGAATGGATACAGGTAATATGAAATAGCCGGCTATGATAAGCAAGGCGGAAATGATTATTAAAATCCACTGCTTTTTTGAAAGATAACGGAACAATTTATGTATGTTTCTCCTTTCCCCGTAGATCGAAGATGAGTTCACTTAAAGAATTTTTTAAAAAAGCCGCTCACCATTCAATGATGTGCGACTCGATTTCAACCATAGTTGGAGGAACGATTATTTTCGTTGATCTGGGTCGTTGGAAAGTTCATTCACTTTCGCAAGCACTTCTTGATTCTGGTTTTCTTCCGCCCATTTCTTCAGCTTTTCAAGAACGACATGTTCCGGAACCTGGTTATGATATTTCTGGGCAGGCTCGGTTACTTTGGCGACAAGGTCTTTCGCTTTTTGAACCATGTCATCAGAGAAACCTTCTTGATGGCCATACTCTACGCCGTGTGGATAGTAGTGACGGCCAAGGAGGGGCTTCATCAGACGAATGACGGCATCCCCTTTATCGACATCCCCTTCAATAGCAAAACCCTGGATGCGGATATAGTGTGTTACGTTCTTTTCTGGTGCCATCAACTTATAATCATAAGTCACTCGTTCGTAGTCCCACGCACCACCAAGGATGAACCCGTTACTTTCCATAAGTTCTGTCAATGGTTTGTAGTCAACGACGAGACCTTCTATACCAGTGCCTTCTAATTTCATTTCTTTCCACCTCACAATAGTTATGTATCGTTCTTCATTTTAGTATGAAACGGTAAAGGTTGCAATTGTCGTGATTGTTGTTGCACTACATCTTTAATATAGGCGATTACCTATTCATTATACTATAAAAGGTAGAGGGATGCATGTAATAATTTTGTCAAAAAGGGGACAATAATGATTGATCATGACTTTTAAAGGAGGATCTTTCATGAAAACTGTAAAAGACATAATGACAAGCGATGTTTCCATTTGTCACACAAACGATCAGCTGAGTGACGCTGCTTCTATGATGAAAGAGAAGAACGTCGGAGCGCTCCCGATTTGTGATGACCAAGGGAACCTAATGGGAATGGTAACTGACCGTGACCTTGTCATCAGGGGTTATGCAGATAAGAAAGCGGAAAGTACACCGATCCAGCAAGTGATGAGTGATCGGATGTATAGCTGTGCTCCAGATACTTCATTAGAGGAAGCGAGCAAAATCATGGCTCAACATCAAGTCCGTCGACTGCCTGTTGTAGAAAATGGTAAGTTGACAGGTATTCTTTCATTGGGCGACCTTTCTGTTGAAGATATGTCCGACCACGCAGCAGGTGTTGCTTTACAAGATATTTCCGAACGCCCTGAACTGCACTGATTTCAAAAAAAGCCTGCATATTCGGAGGCTGATGAAGAACTGCAACTTTCTAAGTGATGCATCAAAGAAAAAGCCGAGTAGGACGATTTTTTATCGTCCTACTCGGTTTCTTTATTTCGATGAGACATTTTCCATGATCTTTAGTATTCGTTTGATATTGACGGTGAATATCGCCGCCGGCTCTTGTACACGCAGAGTGATATTCTTTTATAAATCAAAGAACATCACTCTTTTCAGATGGACCTCGTTGCTTCCACGAGAAGCGATTCGTGAGAAGCAACAACAAACATTAACAGCTCCTCTGGATTGAAATATTTTTTTCAGTGGCCACCATATTTGCAGACTTTTTTGTTAAAGAGGATGAGAATGCAGGCTGCCCTTTTGTTTACTGTAAGGACACACGATAATTAATCATAGCCCTCTGATAGAGAGCTTATACATAATATAAAGACAGTCCATAAGGGGTTTTTCATTTGAAAAAAATATTCTTCTGTATATTGATCTTATTAGTGGGATCTGTAGTGTGGATGGGGAGTGAAAGGTCAGATGCCCCTGATGACCCGCCTGTCTCAGAAAAAATAGAACCATCGATTGAAACAACTGGGTCGAGTAAGGAAGGCCAGGTAGTGGATGATCCACTGTTTTTTTCAATGAAAGGAAAATCTTCTGAAGAAACCCTTACGTTATTAGGAGAACCCGATCATATGTTTCCAAGCGTGTACGGCTATGAGTGGTGGCTATATGAAACAGAAAAAGGGCGATATTTCCAATTAGGAATAGCTGATCATGAAGTGGTTACAGGCGTATTATTTCACCAGGAGGAAGGTCCTGTTACTGTAGGGGAGTCATATAATGAAGTGATGGAAAAGAAGCAATTCCCTTCTACTCTAAGACTGGAAAGCGAGGGAGCCTATAGCTTGGAGCTGACTGAAAAAGATGTGAAAGACCGACCAGTGATTTCATTGGATGACAAATGGTCTGCTCAAATCTATTTTGACGATGTCACGGAAAAAGTATCTGCGATCCGAATGATCAGAAATGATTATTTACTTAAGATGCAGCCTTATAAAGTCGTGTATCGCGGAACTTTACCAACACAGGAAAGGTTGAGTAATGAAGAGTGGGAAGCTGTTCAAGAGGGCGTGGAAGCACAAATTCTGATGATGACGAATTTCATTCGGAACAATCAAGGCCTGGGTGAATTGAAACACCACACCGCTGCCTCACAAGCTGCCTTCTTACATAGTCGGGATATGGACGAGAATAATTATTTTTCTCATTACTCTCCAAACGGTAACGGACTGAAAGAGCGTCTTGAAAATATTTTTTATGTTCGGGCAGGGGAAAATATTGCGGCACAATATACAGATGCTGCAGCTGCCCTCCATGGTTGGCTGAATAGCCCTGGTCACCGGAAAGCACTGCTGGACCCTGACTACACACACATCGGTGTTGGCGTGCACGAAAGGTATTACACCCAAAATTTCTTGACGCTGCCATGAACGTCTCCAATACAGATGCATAGGCTATAGAGTAGTTCTAACAGTGAGGTGTAGAGGATATGAGTACGAATGAATTGCACCCGAGCGTCCAGCAATTTAAAGCATTTGTCGACAAAAACCCAAATGTCAAAGGTCAGTTGAGAAAGAACCATAAACTCATCCAAAGCTATTACGAGAAGTGGATGATCTTAGGCGAAGATGACCCGTTTTGGACTTCTTTACCTGCAGCAAAAAAAGAAACTTCTACAGTTAAAATGGAATGGATCAAGCAATTGGGTGAGTTGATGGAGGACTTGAATTGGGAGGATGTTTCCCGTCATATTGATGAATTGAATGGGGCGATCGGTCAGTTTCAACAGCTCATCACGAATGTGAAGAAGGACGCCGGAAAAAATCAAAAAGAGATGGAATACCCGTATTATTAAGGGCTCAATCAGCAGGTGGAAAATATCCTTTATTTCCATCTGCCTTCCTATTTGATAAGATGGTAGTGGAGGTGGACATGTTATATGTTAGCTACAATGGAAATTGTCGATCTACTTGACCGCTCAGAATCGATTGGCCGCATGGTCATGAGTTCAGATACAATGGAATTTTATCAAGAGGCGAAAACGGCTCTTGAGAACGATAAAGAGGCGCAAAGACTCATCAAAAATTTTGCGGATATGAAAGAACACTACGAGGACGTCCAACGTTTTGGCCGTTACCACCCGGATTATAATACCATCATGAAGAAAGTCCGTGCTGTAAAACGGGAAATGGACATGCATGAAACGGTAGCTCATTTTAAAAAGGCGGAACGGGAAATACAAAAACTGTTGGATGAAGTAAGCGAAAATGTGGCTTTCAGCGTCAGTGAACAAATCAAAGTCCCGAAAAACGGAATGGCTTTAACCGACTCCGGCTGTAGTGGTGGGTGCGGAAGCGGCGGCAGCTGTGGCTGTGCTTCCTGACATCAAGGGTCTGTGAAGCGGATGCAGTCATCACAAAGATTGCCGCAGCAGAACATTTTCCTTTGAGGAACTAAAAAACGAACTCTGTAAACTTGGAGCGCCTGATTCTTGCGTACATAGCTCATCGCAAGGGTCAGGCGCTTTCCTCTCATCGCCTTTGCAGCACATTGCTTCAAAGCTGCTTCGATTTCATTCCTCTCAACCCTATCTTTCACTGTCAAATAGACAAAGGGCAGCCCTGCCACCTTTTTGAATTCGACATGGTCGAATAGCTCCGAATTAGATAAGGTCTCATCAAAAATTTCAAAAGCCTGTTCGTGATCTGTTTTCATATAAGGTTCCATCACCTCTTCTACAGCACAATCGATTGGAAAGAGCCATTGCCGATTAGGCTGTCATTTGGTAAACTGACGTTAATATATAAGTTCTATGGGGAGTAGAGACATATTATGAACAGAACGAAACGACAAGGAATCATTGTATATTTTCAACATATGAAAAATATAAGACAGATTAAAAAGCATGGACACTTGATTCACGCCTCTAAAAAAATGAAATATGCACTATTGTACGTAAATCAAGAAGATATTGAATTTAAAAAGGAGAAACTTGAACGTTTACCATTCGTTTCCCGGGTAACGTCTTCTCATAAACCCGAAATCCGTACTGATTATGAAAACGCCAAACCAGACAAAGCCAAGCAATACGATTACAAAATGGGGATTTGAGAGAGTGGATAAGCACGGTGTATTACTTAGTGTGTGCACCCAGTCTGCCCTTGAGCGTCCTTCGCTATGCTTATTCTGAACATTCGCGGAACTGAAGCGGATGACTTTATAAATGCTCAGTTAAAAAAGCGTCCGTGTTCAACGGACGCTTTTAATAATAGGTCAGCTTATGATAGGGGAGCGATGAATTTGTTCATTCTCAGAATGCCGATCAAGTGCTGATAGAATAATTCGGTTTCTGGGAACAGGTCCGAAGGTTTGATAGTGAATTCACTCACTTCTTTTCCAGCTTTCTCCACCATTTCTTTATACAATTCAAAACGCTGGTTCGGCTGTTCGTGGGGATTCGGAATTCCTTCACGGCAAATGTAGATGGGCTGGAATTTATCCTGATGGGCAGCTTTCATGACAAGAGATAAAGAAGCGACGGGTTTCCCGTTTTTTTCGCTATAAAAAGCGATGGCATGCTGGATGCGTTCCGGCATTCTTGAGCCAAGGTGGATCAATTCATAAATGTCCGCATACCCTTCGCCGAGTTCGATGAATTTTTGTATCATAGAGTTGTCCGTCCTTTCAAACTATAATCAGGATAACTTTAGCATGAAAAATGAGAAATGTGAACGATCAGGCGGATTTCTTATGATTTATCAACAAGAAAAAAAGGGGGAGATTGACTTGAGGAGCATATGGATGCCACTTTGTTTACTCCTCAGTTTTTCGACACTTCTTCTCCTCTATCAGTGGAGTATTGTAGACTTTTCAAACCAGCAAGAGAAAGAGACAAGCCAGCAAGAATCCATCCCCCTCCATGTCACCGTTAATGTAGAAGAGGCAGGGTTGGAGATTGTTCTTACATATGATCAATTAGAGCCTGGGATTTATAAGCTCGACCCACCTGAAGAAGCAGAGTCGCTATCATGTGCTTATGAAGGGGAAACCGAGTGTCACATCGTACAATCCGGAGGGTACCAGTTGAATCAGGAATCCGCGATGCCGGTCAAAGTGGACTATTTTCTTCCAATCGATACGCAAGGTTTATTGAAGGAATGGAAATTGAATGTATCAAAAGACGGAAAAGCACAAAAGGTTCCATATGATCTGACTATAAAAGATTACACATTACAAAGGAATACATGGCTTGCCCCATTAAAGAAAAATAGTGAAGTCACGCTGGAAAATGTCCGTTATTTTCACTTCGGGCCAACTACAGAGACACCTCCCTTAATGCTCCAGCCAAAGGAGAATTCTCAATGGCGTCAGGACAGAAGTGTTGTTACATACAACAAAGAAGATCCACTCACAGATGAAATGAAAGAGAGACTGGCAAAAATTTCATCTGCTTATGGACCTGCCATTTTACATCTGGATCACTCAAATACAGTCTTGGAAGATCAATATATAGCTTCAAAGGGGAGAAATCTTGATGCCCTCGAAAAGGCGTTATTCACCTCCCATGTCCGCTCCATTTCAAACGACGATCAGGAGTGGATTTTACCTGTACTGAATGAAGTTTATTACCAAACAGCAGATCCAGAGCCGAAAGTGAGCATGAGGGCTGAGGAAATCCGCTCAACCTTCAGTGGAGAGCAGTTGGATGTGTTACGAAACAAGCTGATTGATGAAACAGGAAATGTCGACATCGAGCAATTTTTGGATGAAGAGATGTCCGGGTTATATGGAATGCCAACAACCTATTTTCAACGAAACGATCAGAATTCCACAGCACCTTTATACTTCACTTCAGAGGAAATTTTGGCTTTTGAAGGAGAAAAACTGGAGGGTAAGATTCTTCATTATCATGGAGTTAGATACTTGCCTGTCCTATCATTAGCTGAAAAGGCAGAGTACTCTTATACTGTATTGGAAGAAGCCGACGTCTACCGGATATCGATGCCAACGAAAAGTTACCGCTTTTATGTTGACCAAGCTACTTTTATCATAAATGAGGAAAGCTTCGGGACTGGTAAAGACTTGTTGAAACTCATGGACGGGGAAGTTTATATGAAGGAAGAATATATAGAAGATTTATTAGATCTTGAAGTAGTTGAGGAAGACGAGGTTATTTCTGTCCATAAAAAATAGGGCTGCCCATAACGGGCAGCCCCGCTTTTTTGTAACATCTAAAAATGAAACAAAAAAGTAAAGGGAGAGGAGAAACCGGAGGAAGAACTTATGGGGATGTAAGCCTTCTCCGTTTTCAGAAGCAGTATCATCCGCTTCAAATGCTAGTATGTACGTAGAGGAATTCGTTTATTCATCACGGGATGAATTTTTTTGGTGGCGGTCAATATGTGACCTGGCTCTTAATCGATTATCAAGCCAAGTTCAGGAAAAAGGTCTTTCTTGAAACCGGCTTTCATCATCGACAACATAAGACCGCGGATCCTTTTATTCAAACATTTCCGGACGAGATAAATTTATGGTAGGATTATGGGGAATGCTGACAAAAGAGGTGTACACATAATGAGAGTGATTGCAGGTGACTTTAAAGGGAGGCAGCTGATGTCTGTTCCCACACATAAAACCAGGCCAACGACCGATAAAGTGAAAGAAGCCGTCTTTCATGTTATCGGCCCCTACTTTGAAGGCGGCAAGGCCCTGGATTTGTTCGCAGGAAGTGGCGGATTAGGAATTGAAGCGTTAAGCCGTGGAGCTGAATCCTGTATATTCGTCGATCAACAGCCTAAAGCGATTCAGACGATATATGACAACATAAAGAAGCTCGACATCGAAGAGCGTGTGGAAGTTTTCAAAACGGATGCGATGCGTGCGATTAAAGCAGCAGGTAAACGTGAATTGACTTTCGATTATATCTTCTTGGACCCACCTTATAATAAGTTTTCCTACAAGGACCTAATGGAAGCGCTTTTAGAAAATGATTTAATAGCGGAAAGTGCGACAATCATTTGCGAACATGATGCTTCAGAGGAAATTCCAGAAGAGGTCGGTCACTTGAAACGCTTGAAAACCGATTATTATGGCAGTAATATCGGTGTATCCATTTTTGAATGAGGAGGGAATGTCATGACACGTTTAGCAATTTGCCCGGGTAGTTTCGATCCCGTTACATATGGTCATGTAGACATCATCCGACGCGGTGCAAAAGTATTCGACCACGTCATAGTAGCCGTTTTTAACAACCAGAGCAAAGCACCGCTTTTTGATGTAGAAGAACGTTTAGCTTTATTAAAGGAAGTCACAAAGGAGTTTGATAATGTTTCTGTTGATGCCTGCAGTGGTTTATTGATGGACTACGCAGAGGAGAAAGGTGCTCAAGCTGTCATCAGAGGTTTGCGTGCGGTCAGTGATTTTGAATATGAAATGCAAATCACATCCATGAACCGCAAGCTGAATGAGGATATCGAAACTTTCTTTGTAATGACGAATAACCAATATTCATTTTTGAGTTCAAGTATTGTAAAAGAAGTGGCTAAATATCGCGCGAACATATCCGATTTAGTCCCTCCAGCTGTTGAGAAAGCACTCTCTCAGAAGTTTTAATAAGAACCGGGCTCTTCCGGCTGATAGGATTTTTAAATGAAAAGACAACCCCCTACACACGATGTTTGCCGGGGTTGTCTTTTTTTTGCTGGTGGCTATTCCATTTGACAATAATCATGAGCATAATCATGAGCAGTGTGATCGGCGGTCCATAATGATGGAAAAACTGGATGATCGGTGTGGTGAAGTTTTCGTCAGGATTCCAAATCGGCATACTTTGCGATTGAAAAGGGAGATAAACAAAATAAAGCACAAAAATGAGCAGTGTCGCTATAGCTCCATGAGCAATCCGGGCAAGCGCATAAGGTATGAAACGAATATCTGTTTCTGCGAGGATGCTGGCGATTTGAGCTTGGATCGAAAAACCGTGGAAGCCGAGAATGAAGCTGACGATCATCAATTGGGCCAACAAAGGTTCATGGGTTTCGGTAATAGCTCCAATCCCTGTAGTGAGTTCAAGCATGCCGGCAGTGAATGGGACATGAAAATTCCCGGGAAGGCCGGTGAGTGCGAGAAGATGCGAGAAAATATGTATCGCACCCGTTTGTTTTAACAGCTCTGTCAAAACGGAGAAAAGCATGATGAAACCTCCAACCATTAACAGCGTGTCCACTGAGCGTGTAACAGCATCTCCCATCAGCTTTCCCATTGTGCGTCCATCCTCTAATCTTGAATGGTGCATTTTCCAAAACGCATCTTTCCATGTGGATGATCTCATGTCAGTCCTCGAACGTTCCTCATCTCTTTTATAAAATCTCATACCGATCCCAACAAGGAAGTTGCCTCCATAATGAGCGAGAGCAATAATGATTCCGAGGTTTGCATCATGGAAGAAACCGACGGCGATCGCCCCGAAGATAAATAACGGGCTTGAAGCATTAGTGAAAGCGACCAGTCGTTCTGCTTCTATTCTTGTAACTTGTCCCTTGCTTCTCAAGTCAGCGGTCCATTTGGCACCAGAGGGATATCCGCTGGCCATCCCCATCACCCAAACGAACCCGCCGCAGCCCGGTACATTAAATAACGGTCGCATGAAACGCTCACTAAGGGCCCCGAGTCCGTGAACGACACCGAAACCGATCAGAAACTCTGCCGTAATGAAAAAGGGGAGCAGGGAAGGGAAGACGATTTCCCACCATAAATCCAATCCTCTCAAGCTTGCAGATAATGCGTCACGAGGAAAAATGATCAGAGAAATGGCGAGAGCTGAAGTAAGCAGCGTCAACCCGATGGTTTTTAGCTTAGAAATCGAGAACGCCTCCTTGGGTGTCACAGTTTTCTGTACTTATAGAAATAGACATAGTAGAATGAGATTATATTTCTGCATGAACACATAGGTTTGTCTATATTCCATGTGTACGCTCATAAGGGAGCGGTTTATTCCATAAAATAAACCAGATGTGAGAAGGAGGGATGACAAGTGGGAAGACCGACGATAGGTTTAGCTTTAGGTTCTGGTGGTGCTCGTGGCTTTTCACACTTGGGAGTTCTGAAAGTCCTTCAGGATCACGATATTCCCGTCGATATGATTGCAGGAAGCAGTATGGGAGCTTTAGTCGGCTCTTTTTTTGCTGCTGGACAGAAGATTGATGATCTATACAAGCTGGCTTTCACCTTCAAGCGGAAGTATTACTTGGATTTCACCGTTCCTAAAATGGGATTTATCCAGGGGAAAAGAATCAAGGAATATATTCGTTTATTTACGTTCGGAAAGAATTTAGAAGACTTTGAACTCCCGATGTCCATTGTGGCGACTGATTTATATGGGGGGGCAAAGAAAGTGTTTACTACAGGTCCTGCGAGTGAGGCAGTCAGGGCAAGTATCGCGATCCCCGGGATTTTCGTGCCGGAGAAAATTGATGGTCGACTCTACATAGATGGTGGTGTCATTGACCGTGTCCCTGTATCTGTCGCGAAAGAAATGGGGGCAGATTTTGTAATCGCTGTTGATTGTGCTCATTTTGATGCTGATCCGAATATCAATACTATCTATGATGTGATCACCCAGAGCATTGATATCATGCAGGATGAATTGGCAACGGTCATGGGGGTATCCTCAGATACGGACGTGATGATCCGTCCGGATGTATCAAAATACAGCTCAAGGGCGTTTACCAACATCGAGGAAATCGTTAGGGCAGGAGAGAAGGCAGCGGAGGAATGCATCAAAGAAATACAAACGAAGCTGTCTGAATGGAAGGAGTCATGAACAAATGAAAGCAAATAGAAGACTCATAATCACAGCAATCATAACGATTGTGATCGTCGCATTTTTAGGAGCTTATCAGCTTCCATATTACATTTATAAACCGGGAACGGCCGATCCCTTGAATGAGATTGTCGAAGTGTCTGGAGGCCATCAAAGCGAAGGAGAAATGCATCTCGTTACCGTCCGGGGCGGGCAGGCGACTCCGATGCAGTGGATTCTTGCACAGTTCCGGTCATACCATCAGATCTATCCACTTGATCAAATCCGTCCTGAAGGTGTAACGGAAGAAGAGTATTTTCATGCTCAGCTCCAAATGATGGATTCTTCTCAAGAAGCTTCAAAAGTAGTCGCCTATAAAGCGGCAGGCAAAGATATCGAAATTAATTATGAAGGTGTTTTCGTCATGAATGTAATTGAGGGGATGCCCGCTGCGGATGTGCTTGAAACAGGTGATCAGATTACCAAAGTGGACGGACAAACAATTGAACAGACAAGCGACCTTATCGACTATGTCAGTGACATGGAAGAAGGATCATCTGTTACCTTGACGGTTGTCAGGGAGGAAGAAACGATAGAAAAAGATATTGAACTTGCTGCATTTCCTGACAATCCCGAAAAAGTGGGCGTCGGTATTTCGCTGGTCACGGATCGTTCCGTCAAAGTGAGTCCGAAAGTGAAAGTGAAAAGTGGTGAAATCGGTGGCCCTAGTGCAGGTTTGATGTTCTCACTAGAAATTTATGATCAATTGACTGAGGAAGATATCACCAAAGGCTACGAGATCGCAGGGACCGGTGAAGTGAATTATGAAGGGCAAGTAGGTCGGATCGGCGGCATTGATAAGAAAGTCGTCGCTGCTTCGAATCACGGTGCTCAAATATTTTTCGCTCCTAATGAAGAAGGACGGGAAGGTTCTAATTATGAAGTTGCCAAAGAAACTGCTGAAGATATAGGGACAGATATGAAAGTTGTTCCTGTAGATTCTTTCCAGGATGCGATTGACTATCTTAAAGAATTGGAAGCGAAAAAGGCCTGAACGAGAACATGGCTGGGACAAAAGAATTTTTTCGCTGGAAAACCCGAACGAATTTCGTTCGGGTTTTCTTAATGGAGCCATAAATGCATACGCCGCTCCGGCAACATACTTGAGGCCACTGAATAACACTTTTCAATCTAGAGGAGTTGTTAAAGTTTGTTGTTGCTTCTCACGGATCGCTTGTCGGTGGGTGCTTGCCGCGGGCACGGCCTCAGCCCCCTCAGAAAGCAAAGACGGCTTTCCGGCGTATTCCTCTGCTCGTGCTGTTCCCGGAGGGCGTCTACGACTGTTACCTACGCTCCATTTGATCCATCCCACCTATTGTTCGTTTTTTCTGTGGCAGTTAGTGTTTTGTCCCAGCTCCGTTTTCTTTTATAAAGTCATAAAAAGCTTACAAGATGACAGGAGCTCCGTATTCCCTTTTCATCCGTTCAACCCTTAATTCAGGGCTTAAAACACTGTAGTAGGCAGCAGAAGCCCGCTCTTCTAGATCAAGCATCGGATGCTCCAATTGCTGGGGCTGGGTGATCAAAGGGATATCTGTTTGTTTTTTTGCTGCGCGTAAATATTCTTTCCCTCGGGCTGTCATGCCGAGGACCCGGGCATAGGGTACAGGATTTTCTCGCAGACCTTGTCTTACTTCCTCTTTGTCAGTGCCGACCAGGATATGGGCAAGAGTACGTTGCAATCTTGTCCATGTATAACGCTTGGTTTTCAACGCGTTCATGAATCCGTTGAAGGAAGTCGATTCTTTCATAGTGCGTTTCATGCGGTATTCTAATCCTTCATCAACCCCATGGAAGCACCGCAGCGTACTTTCGTCCATGGTCAAGATTTTGTACTGAAGAAGGTCGAAATATGCTTCCCAGTCGTGCCATATGGATGTTTTTCCTTTGTACGCGGTCAGTCGTTCGGCAGTATCATTCGGTATAGATTGAGTCGCCTGGGAGGTCAGGGTGCGTTGTTTCAATAATTCTTTGCGAATGCTTGTGGCGCTGGCTATCGATCCTGAAATTGTATCTTCGTGATAATGGTTGTTTTTTCTTTGAATCGTCAAAGGTTCCATCTGAGGTGCATGGGTAAGGATTTGTTTTACATAGCTGTAGCCAAGAATATTATTCGGCTGAGATAAGTCGATGGTGTTTGTGGGGAATTCAACTGCTTCGTAGCCCAGGCGTGAAGCTTCAGGAAAAGAGTATCCCTCATTCAAGTATTTTCTCACGGTGACATCATAATCTTCTTTGTTGTTTTTCATATGTGAGTACGCTTTCGTAAAGGCCTCTATTTTGCCGTTTTCACTACCGAAGCAAAGGGACTCGACACCAATGGCCGCTAAAGTAGCCACTGCCCCTTGACTGAAGTAGTCGCTATGTTGGACGGCAAAAAGAAAAGGGAGTTCAAGAACAAGATCTGCGCCCCCTTTCAGCGCTGCCTCCGTCCTGTGCCACTTATCGATAATGGCAGGTTCGCCCCGCTGCAGAAAATTTCCGCTCATGATGGCTATCATACAGTCGGCCTCTGTATGTTTTTTGGATTTTTCCAGATGATAAAGATGTCCATTATGAAAGGGGTTGTACTCGACAACCACACCGCATGATTTCATAGAAATCCTCCTAGATCGTTTCTTTTCTATTGAACAAGTGTTTGGTTTATTTTATCATGGAAGAAGGAAAAATTCGCTTCTTCCAGCTGAAATGTGTTATTTTAATTAAATCCGGCATCAAAAAGAGAATAGCTGTAAAGAAAAAATGTTGACAAATCAGCTGAATCCTTTTACAATAACTCTTGTTGCCATGAGGTGATAACTATGAAATTTCCTCTACAAAAGCTCAAACAAACGGGCGAGGAACCGTTCGTATTTGAGGAAGATGTAGATATTCGCGAATTAGAACAATTGAACAATGACATTCGCAGGATTTCCCCTGTTCATGTCGAAGGTCAAGCAATTACACGAGGAAATGATATAACGGTAACTTTTTCGATTGATGGAGAAATGGTGTTGCCTTGTGCCCGGACGTTAGTCGATGTGACTTATCCATTTCACATTGATGCTCTAGAGGTATTCAATCTGTCACCTTACCATACAGAAGAAGATGACTCTGAAGTTCATTCCGTGAATGGAGAAGTGCTTGACTTAACGCCTTATATCAAGGAAAATGTACAGTTGGAGATTCCGACTCGCGTATTTTCCGAAGATGATGAGGCTCATGAAGCAGCCCCCCATGAAGGGAAAGGCTGGCAGGTGGTTACAGAGGAACCTGAGGAAAAGAAAGTGGATCCTCGAATGGCTAAACTGCAATCATTATTAGATGAAGAAGAGAACGACTAAGAAAATCTTCATGGTTCTCAGAATCGTAAATTAAAGGAGGTGTACAACATGGCAGTACCTAAGCGTAAAACGTCTAAAAAAGTTAAAAACCAACGTCGTACTCACAAGAAACTACATGCCCCTGGTATGGTAAAATGCGATAACTGTGGTGAGTACTCAAAACCCCACCATGTTTGCAAATCTTGTGGACAATATAATGGAAAACAAGTGGTGAACAACTAGTTCTTCAAAAGAGAGCCTGACTTCGGTCAGTCTCTTTTTTTTGTCTCAAAGAAGGTATGTATATGCATTTCAGGTGGGCTGGTCATCAAAATAAAAGACAATAGCTCAGGCGTAACGGCACTTCGCACTGTCATTCTGTTTCTCATCTCTTATTGTAGGAAGGTGAGGAACTTTTAATGATGAACGCACAATGAGTTGTTTTTTGATACATTATTAGTAAAGGATGGTGGATGAAAATGTCACAAGTGTTAGTAGAAAAGAAACAAGAAGGATATGTTGTGTTGACTTTGAATCGACCGCATAAAATGAATGCGATCACAAAGCAGATGACACAAGAGTTTTATCAGGCCATCGTCGATTTGAAACAAAATGGAGGTGTGAAGTTCCTGGTGGTCACAGGAGCGGGGGAGCGTGCCTTTTGTTCTGGTGGTGATTTAAACGAGCTTCATGGCGAAATGTCAGCCGAGGATGCCTATCAACTCTTGCATCCGATGAAACAGGCTTTATATGAGTTGGCTACTTTTCCTGTACCGACAATCGCACTGATGAATGGACAGGCCCGCGGCGGTGGATGTGAAATAGCAACGGCATGTGATTTCAGGTATGGCGTGGAATCGTCTTCTTTTGGATTTGTTCAAGGCAATTTAGGGATAACCCCGGGCTGGGGTGGAGGCGCCCTTTTATACCAAAGAATCAAAGCAGATTTTGCGGCACACTGGTTAATGGATGCTGAAATGTATCAAACAGAGCAAGTCTATCGAATCGGTTGGTTACATAAGATGATTACTGACAACTCAAAAGCTGAAAATGTTTTATTTTCCTCCTTTTTAAATAAGACATTAAAGCAGATGGAAGTCTTCAAGCAGCAATACTTGACACATATTCATACAGAGGGTTTGTCCGAACGGATGGATCAGGAGGTCTATGCATGCTCGCAGCTTTGGGAGTCGGAAGAACACAAAACGGCGGTACGTAACTTCGCTCAGATGAGAAAAAGATCATAAATACGATTCTATCAATCATCCTTCCCGCATAACTATAAGCAAACGATAGAGGAGGGATGCTATGGATGCCCCAAGACAGGATGCCTGGAAGGAAGAAGAGGACGTTTTACTGGCTAAGACGGTACTGAAATATATTAGAGAAGGAAAAACGCAGCTGGAAGCCTTCCAGGAAGTCGCCGACAAGCTGCAACGCACTCCGGCTGCATGTGGATTCAGGTGGAATGCTACAGTCAGAAAAGAATATCAGAAAGAGATTCAAGAAGCGAAAAATAGCAGAAAAGCCACACGCACCCTATATACACCCCCGCCGACTTCTGATGATACCCCTATGTCCCTGGATGCTGCTATTTCATTTTTAAAAGAAATGAAAATCAAACAGTTTGAAGCGCAAGGCAAAGAAAACCTGGAATCAAAACTCAAGCAGCTGAATGAGGCGAACGAAAAACTGAAAGAAGAGTTAAAGCAGTGGGAAACGGCGTGGAATGAAATGGATAAACTCGTACATTGGGTGAGGGAGCGGCGAAAAAGCGAAAGTGGCGTTTAGAATTTTCGCCTCTAAGACAGATGTGACACAAGTAATAACAAATATTCACTTCCATAATATTATAAAATCTTCATAAAAAAGGCCCCTACAACATAGTGTAGTGGCCTCATTCATGTTTCTATGCGTTTACATCTCTTTCTTCTACGCCAGACGGCATCCAAATCAATGGATTCTCCCCTAAATCACGCTCCACATCGTAGGTGGCTTTTTGGAAGCCCATCTTTTCCCAAAAATCGTGAGAGTTGATGCGTGGGTTCGTCTTAATCGGCAATTCGAAGCTTTTTGCGAATTCCACCAAAGCTTTCCCGTACCCGAGGCCGCGATAATCCGGAAGTACTTCGAGTTTCCATAGGGCTAAATAGTCCTGTGGGGGAACGAAATAGTTGTCATATTTCGCACGTACGCGATAAAGACTCATGCGTGCAACTAAAGCGCTTCCATAATATACCCCGTAAAATGGCGACTCGCTATCGTTTTCAACTATATTACTCTCCAAATCCTCGAGCATGGCAAGTTCCTGGTTCCCGTATTCTTTGAAACGCTTGAACTCTTCGAGCGTTTTATAATTAACTAATAATGGCTGGACTTTTGTTTTCGTCATCATCCCAGAATCCCCTTTCTAATATCTGTATCTATCCTCATTATAATATAAAAATATTCAGAATGGAATGAACAATTATGATATGGACAAGAATCGACTGCAATAGAGAAACGGAATCTGCTACAATAGGAAATTAGATTGGTATGAAAGAGGGAGAATAGCATGAAAATAGGAATTATAGGTGCGGGATCCATAGGTTTATTGACCGGGGCCTACTTAGGTAAAGATCACCAAGTTCATATGTTTGTACGAAATCAGCAGCAGAAAAATCGCCTTGAGAAGGATGGCATTGTCTGTGATGCTCTCCAAAACCCTACGAGAGTAGAAGCTCATTACACCGAAGAGGTCAAGGCCGGATTTGATTTATGGATCATCACCGTGAAACAGCACCAGCTGGAGCAAGTGATGAATTTGGATTTCCCGCACAATGTACCATTGCTGTTTCTACAAAATGGGATGGGCCATCTGGACATGCTATCACGGTCTCCTTACACCTGCTGGGTCGGAGTTGTAGAACACGGAGCATTGAAACAAGGTCACAATAGCGTCTCTCATACCGGCAAAGGAAATGTGCAAATCGCCCGTATTTCCGACGAAGAGGAATCCGCTCTTCCAAAAGTGGTCGATGTTCTACATAAAGAAAACTTCCCTATTTTCCTGCAGGAAGACTACGAAAAGATGCTTGCTTCAAAACTTCTCGTCAATACAGTGATCAATCCTGTCACAGCTCTTTTTCAGCTTAAGAACGGCAGCATAGTAAATAACCCCCATATCCAGACAATCGCACGTGAACTTTGCCGTGAAGCTTGCGGCATACTGGACTTTTCATTTGCGGAGGAGTGGGAAAGGGTGAAGATGATTGCAGAGAAGACCGCTCTCAATCAATCTTCAATGCTGAAGGATCTAATAGAAAACAGGGTGACCGAGATTGATGCAATCAACGGATATGTATTACGACGCAGTTCCGATCCGCTTCCTTATCATCAATTCATCGTCCACGCGATCCATGCCATCGAACATGAGAAAGGGGTGAGAAATTATGAGTGATATATTCGCCTTTTGTATTGCCATCATTTTGACACTCCCGCTTCCATTCCTGATCATCTTTTACCTCTGTGCTCGGAAATGGAGTCGACATAAACTGAAAGCCCTTCACCGGACAGCAAATTTCACCGCGCCGATCTTTATTTTGGCGTCCCATGTACTCCTCATTGTCCTGTTTGAACGCAGCTTCTTTCCAATAATCGTCATTTTCTTGTTGTTATTACTAGGGTTGTCGTTGGTAGCGCAATATAAATTGAATGAAGAGGTGCGCTTGATCAGAGCCTTCAAAGGCTTCTGGCGAGTCAGTTTTCTTCTGTTCATGTTTTTTTATATGGGGCTGTCTGTTTTCGGGTTGATTGACAGGCTTTTCTTTAGTTGAGTAAGAATGGTCTTTTGTATCTCTGTTTTATAGCAGCTAAATAGAAGGGGGGAGATTATGTTTCCTTGTTCACGAATAAGCACTGCAAAACTTCTCTCTCCTTTTATCGGGTTCTGCTGATAAGCATTCGCCCGGGAGTTCAGACTGCTTCCTTACAGTCTGTTTCCCCTTCCTGTGGAGGTGGCGGAATGTCCTTTTCCCTCCAGGATTGCATTAGCGTCTCAGACCGAACCGAGGGGGGCTTCCTTTTACTATCAAACAGATAATGTGAACTCTTGGTTCGTTTTTTGTACAATACAAGAAGATACATAGTACTGATGTAACTTTTGCCGATAAAGGAGCCGTATAAAGATGCGTATCGATCCGATTCAATTAACTTCGAAGCAATCCATGTTTTACGATTATAAATATAATTACCAAGCTGTTTCTGATAGGTTTGCATACTCCCCATATGAAGCGGGGACGTGGGAAGAACGCTTATCCCACTTGAAGAATCAAACGTATCCAAGGGAGGGGCTGGCTGACGTTTTGCACGAGATGAATGTTCGCTGGCAAGCACCGGAACAATCACTGGAGAATATCGGGAAGCTGAGAGATGAAGACAGTGTTGTGGTGATCGCCGGTCAGCAGGCAGGTTTACTGACAGGTCCCTTGTATTCAGTTCATAAAATCATATCTGTCCTTCAGCTTGCAAAGCAAAAAGAGAAAGCTCTGGGTAAACCTGTCATCCCAGTTTTTTGGCTGGCGGGGGAAGACCATGACTTTGATGAAATCAACCATGTGATGATGAAAAATGAAGGCCGGATGAAGAAGATGACCATCGATCATATCCCGGAAACGAAAGCTTCGGTATCAGACATTGCCATCGATCAGGAGAAAGCACCTCAATGGTTGAGAGATGTTTTTCTGGCTGTAAATGAAACAGAATACACGCAGGATTTTTATCTTGAGGTTCAAAGATTGTTGACTCAATCAGAAACCTACAGCGACTTTTTCGCAAAACTCGTTTATGCGCTTTTCCCAGACGAAGGTCTAGTGATCGTTGATGCTCATGACCCGTCAGTGAGAGCAATCGAATCCCCATATTTCAAAACGATGATCAATCAGAATGAGAAAATGGCTCAAGGGGTTTATGCCGCCTTGCAGAAAAATAGACAGCAAGGGTACGAAACCCTCTTGGATAGCGAGATGGAAGATGCCCATCTGTTTTACCACCGTGGTATTGAACGCATTCTTCTTACGAGAGATGAGGAGGGGGATTTCCGCGGGAAACATAACGAAGTGGCTTTCACGAAGGAAGAATTGCTGCAGGTGGCAGAGGAATCACCAGAGCAATTGAGCAACAACGTCGTCACTCGCCCGCTCATGCAGGAGGCGCTTTTCCCTGTGCTTGCATTTATCGGAGGGCCGGGGGAAATCAATTACTGGTCTGCGCTCAAGCCTGCGTTTGACGCGGCAGACCTGCGTATGCCGCCTGTTCTGCCACGAATATCTTTCACTTTGGTAGACAGAAAGACGGAACAGAGTTTAGAAAAGTTCCAGATCGAGGCAAATCAGGCCATTCGTCATGGCGTGGCAGAACAGAAGTTGAAGTGGGTGGCGTCGATGAGTTATCCGCCTATTGAGCAGCTCAGTCGACAGGTGAAGCATGAAATTGCACGTGTTCATGCCCCTATAAGAGAAAAATCCGCTGACTTCGGAGCAGACCTTGAACAGCTGGCAGATAAAAACCTTCAATATTTGCTTGAAAACATCGATTTTATGGAGAAACGTCTTAACCAATCATTGGAAGAACGTCATCAATACGAAATGGACCTTTTTGATGATATAGAATTGACCCTCCATCCATTGAATGGACTTCAAGAGCGGGTGTGGGGAATCGTCCCATGGATCAACCAATATGGAAAAGGCTTATTCCAACAGATGAACAGACATGATTTGAGCTTTGAACACGACCATTATGTCGTATATTTGTAGGTGAAGTCCCCCACCTCCCACCACCTTGAAAAAATCATGAAAAACCTTGAAAATCTTGCCCTTTTGGGCAGGATTTTTTTTGTGCAGGGAGAATGAATAAAAAGTATGTGGAGAAAAGTGGGGCGATGTGGTAAGGTGAAATCAGAAGGTGGGGAAACACTATGTTCATGGGTGAATTTCAACACAACATTGATACGAAAGGCCGGATCATCGTTCCATCGAAATTCCGACCGGACCTCGGGGACAGCTTCGTACTGACGCGAGGTTTAGATCAATGCTTGTTTGCTTATCCTATGGATGAATGGAAATTGCTTGAAGAGAAATTGAAGAAACTCCCCCTTACTAAGAAAGATGCCCGTGCTTTCACCCGTTTTTTCTTTTCTGGTGCAGTAGAGTGTGAAGTGGACAAGCAAGGAAGAATCAACATCCCACCACCACTGCGAAAATATGCTTCATTAGATAAGGAATGTGTCGTCATTGGCGTATCGAACCGGATTGAGTTTTGGAGTCATGATGAATGGGAAAGTTACTTCGAGGCATCGGAAGAGTCCTTCTCAGAAATTGCAGAGAATATGTTAGATTTTGATATCTGACCATCAGAAACGAGTGAAATCATGTTTGAACATTATAGTGTACTTAAAAGCGAAACCATACAACATTTGAATGTAGACCCGGATGGCGTTTATGTCGATTGTACGTTAGGTGGCGGAGGCCATTCAGAAGCTATTGCTTCTCATTTGTCCGACAAAGGTCACCTTCTATCATTTGATCAGGATGAAACCGCTCTCCAAGCAGCAAAAGAGCGTTTGCGAGAATATGGAGATCGTGTCACATTCGTCCACGCTAATTTCCGGCAGTTGGAAGAGAAATTAGAGGAATTAGGGTTTACGGAAGTGGATGGGATCATCTATGACTTAGGTGTTTCAAGTCCGCAGTTAGACGTAGAAGAACGCGGGTTCAGCTATCATCAGGATGCTCCTTTGGATATGCGTATGAACCAGGCGGAAGAACTGAGTGCAAAAGAAGTGGTGAATGAGTGGGCCTATGAGGACCTCGTCCGAATCTTCTTCAAGTATGGCGAAGAGAAGTTTTCTAAACAGATCGCGAGGAAAATTGAAGCCGCACGGGAAACGAAGACGATTGAGACGACGGGGGAGCTGGTGGAATTAATAAAGGATGGCATTCCGGCACCAGCAAGAAGGAAGGGAGGCCACCCGGCCAAACGGATTTTTCAAGCGATACGTATTGCTGTCAATGATGAGCTGGGTGCCTTCCAGGATAGTCTTCATCAAGCGGCTGAAGTAGTTGGTGTGGGTGGGAGAATCGCAGTCATCACCTTCCATTCTCTAGAAGACCGTCTTTGTAAGCAAGCGTTCAAGAAGTGGAGTTCGAACCCTCCATTACCGAAGAACATACCGATGATTCCAGAAGATAAACAGCCGCCATTTCGACTGGTAAGCCGAAAGCCTATCGTGGCCGAAGAGGAAGAACTTGAGGAAAACCGACGTTCACGCTCAGCGAAATTAAGAATTATCGAGAAGGTCAAGCCTTGGAATGAAGAATTCGAATTCAATGAAGGGTGGAAGCAAACATGAGCGCAGAGCAAATAAGAAAACAACAGCCTTTACATCAGCCTGACAAACAGAAACAGGTGAAAGTAAAGGTACATAAAAAAAAGAAATGGATCAGTACTGGCGAGAAGTTCTTATATTCAATCACAACTGCCGGTGTTCTGGCAGCCTCCGTTTTTTTCGTGCAATTTTCTTCATCGACAGATTCACTTAACCGTGATATCCGCAGTTTAGAACAAGATATTTCACAACAGCAGTCACAAAATGAAAACCTGGCTTATCAGGTGAAAGAATTAAGCAATCCAGACCGGATATTGAGTATTGCGAAAGAAAACGGACTGGACATTCAAAATGCACAAGTGAAACAAGCAGGCACAATCAATAATGACTAATAATTGGTGATGCGAAATGAATAAACGAAACACGCACCGTAGTGCAGCCTTTCTGATTCTTATATTTTCGGTGATATTTCTCATCATCGGCGGTCGTTTTCTGTATATTGAAACGGCTGCGACTATAGAAGGTGTCGATTTACAAGAATGGGCGGAGGATATACGGACAAGCTCCTATGAAATCGATGCAAATCGAGGGAAGATTTTTGATAAGAACGGCATGGTCCTGGCCTATGATCGGCCAACGTACCGTCTGTATGCCATTGTGGATTCAAACTATTCCGAGAACCTGAAGGAGCCCAAGCATGTGACGGATCCAGATGAAACAGCGTCCAAGTTGGCTCCTTTCTTAGATATGAAAGCGAATGAAATTGAGAGTAAGATTGAACAAGGGCAGGAAAATGAACGCTTCCAGGTCGAGTTCGGTCCAAATGGACGAGAAATTTCCCAGGAGAAAATGGAAGAGATTAAAGACTTGGAACTGAACGGAATCCAATTCAAGCAGGAATCGAAAAGGTACTATCCGAACGGGTTGTTCGCTTCTCACCTGATAGGTTTTGCGCGGACGACAGATGGTAACATTTCCGGAGTGACGGGAATAGAGAAGCAAATGGAGAAGTATTTAAAAGAAGAAAAAGGGAAAATCAGCTATGAGCGCGATAAATATGGCACAAAGCTGTTAGACCCCAATGAAGTGATGACAGAACCAGATGATGGCGATGATGTCTACTTGACCATCGATCAAAAAATCCAGACATTTTTAGAAGATGCCATGTCACAGGTCCACAAGCAATATAACCCTGAAAAGATCATGGCAGCTGTGATGGATCCTGAGACCGGTGAAGTGCTTGCCATGAGTAACCGTCCGAGTTATAACCCGAATGATATCGGAAATGTAGAGAACTGGTACAATGACATCGTTTCCTATCCATTTGAACCGGGCTCAACCATGAAGATGTTCACATGGGCAAGTGCGATTGAAGAAGGGGTTTACAACGGGAGTGACTTATATGAGTCAGGCACCTACAAGGTAACGGAAAACTCGCCGACAATTGGTGACCATAACAATGGTAAGGGCTGGGACATGATTACCTATGATGAAGGTTTCAGGCGTTCTTCGAATGTAGCTTCTTCTAAACTCGCTTATGAAGTACTTGGTCCAACAAAGCTGCGCGAATATTTGACTGACTTTCATTTAGATCAGAAAACAGGGATTGATTTACCGAATGAACAAATCGGACAGTTCGTTTTTGACAAGCCGATCGAACAGATTACGACTTCCTTCGGTCAGGGATCGACTTTCACAGCTATGCAGTTGATGACAGCAGCTACCTCCATAGCCAATGATGGTAAAATGATGCGACCTTATATGCTTTCCAAAATCACCTCAAGTGACACTGGTAAAGTCTTGAAGGAAAGTGAACCGGAAAAGATCGGAGAGCCCATTTCAGCTGATACTGCCGAAAAAATGCGTGATTTGTTAGGAAGTGTCGTCACTTCAGAAGATGGAACAGGACAATCATTCAAATTGGATGACTACTCATTGGCAGGCAAGACCGGGACAGCTCAGATCAGTGAAAATGGTAATTATTTGAATGGTCGGGATAATTATGTGTTCTCATTTATGGGGATGGCTCCGAAAGAGGATCCGGAACTCCTAATGTATGTCGCTGTCCAGCAGCCTGAATTAGAAGCGACGGAACTCGGGTCTGAGCCTGTTTCTTATATTGTCAGAACCGTTATGGAAAACAGTCTGCATTATTTGAACATCCAACCTGACAAGGAAGTGGATGAATCATTCTCGCCTATTTCTCTTCCTGATGTGAGCAATCAAAGCGCCAAGGAAGCAGAGAAGAAACTGAAAGAGACGTTCCAGAATGTGGAAGTCATCGGTGATGGGAACGAAGTGAGTGCTGTGTTACCAGCCCCTGGCACCAAGGTGGTTGAAAACCAGCGTATACTCCTTGTGACCGACCAACCGACAATGCCTGATCTGACAGGGTACTCAGTCAGGGATGTGCACCGGCTGGCTAAACACTTTAACTTGAATATTGAAACAATGGGCAACGGGTATGTACAGAAACAAAGCATTCCTGCAGGTTCAAAAATAAAAGAAGACGGATATTTAGTGGTAGAATTATCGCCGCCTCAGTCAGAGTGACACCATTCCAGGCAGTGTTCTAATCGTTTCCAGATTGCATATAGTGATACAAGCTGACTCTATCGACTAGCAAAAGGAGTTATCGAGATGAGACGAGTATCACAAGTGATCGTAAAGAAACGATTAGTCACTGTTTTTCTTGTTGGAATGGTTATTTTTTGTGTTATTGCAGGCAGGCTCGGGTACGTCCAGTTTTTCCTTAGTGATTTCTTGATTTCGAAGGCAGAAGAATCGTGGAGCCGTGACATCACGTTTGAACCTGAGCGCGGGGAAATCCTTGATACAAATGGCGAAGTGTTAGTCGGCAACCAGTCGGCACCCACGGTGATGGTGGTACCGAGGCAAGTGAAAGAACCGGACAAGACCGCCCAGAACTTAGCTCAAATTTTAGAAATGAGCGTTGAGAAGGCCTATACCCATGTGACAAAGGTGACTTCGATTGAAAGGATTCACCCTGAAGGTCGAAAAATCAGTGAACAGCAGGCGGAAGCGATCCAGTCGCTGCAGATGCCGGGGGTTTATATTGCTGAGGATTCAGAGAGGTACTATCCTCATGGTTCATTTCTTTCCCACGTCCTTGGATTCAGTGGGATTGATAATCAGGGTTTATTAGGCTTGGAAGCTTATTATGATGAAGAGTTGAAAGGAGAAAAGGGGGCGCTCTCTTTTTTCTCTGATGCCAAAGGGAAGCGAATGCCCGACATGGCTGACATATATAAGCCTCCTGTGGATGGGAAGGATCTGCAGTTGACCATTGACTATAAAGTCCAATCGATCATGGAGCGCGAGCTGGACATAGCCGTAGCTAAATACAATCCAGATGGGGCGGTCGCTTTGGGAGTCGACCCTGACACAGGAAAAGTGGTCGGGATGGCGACAAGGCCGAACTTCAATCCGGCGAACTATCAAGAAGTGAAGCCAGAAGTATACAACCGTAACCTTCCTGTTTGGAGTACGTATGAACCAGGGTCGACGTTCAAAATCATCACACTGGCTGCAGCTTTGGAAGAGCAGCTCGTAGACCTTGATGAAGAGCATTTCCATGATTCAGGAGCGATCAAAGTCGATGGTGCTACATTGCACTGCTGGAAAAGCGGCGGCCATGGCGATCAAACGTATTTAGAAGTCGTACAAAATTCATGTAACCCTGGATTCGTTACACTTGGTCAACGTTTAGGAAAAGAGAAGTTGTTCGAGTATATCGATCGCTTCGGTTTCGGAGAAAAGACAGGCATTGACCTTGAAGGTGAAGGAAAAGGGATCTTATTCAAACCGGAAAATGTCGGACCTGTCGAACAGGCCACCACAGCGTTCGGTCAAGGGGTTTCCGTGACGCCGATTCAACAGGTCATGGCTGTTGCAGCTGCAGTGAATGGTGGATACTATTATGAGCCTTATATTCAGGAAGCCTGGCTTGACCCGATCAGCGGCGACGTGCTCGAAAAAAATGAACCGAACTTAAAAGAACGGGTCATTTCCGAGAAGACGTCTGCAGAAGTCCGGCGTGCTCTTGAAAGTGTTGTCGCAAAAGGAACAGGGCGGGGCGCCTACGTTGAAGGATACCGTGTAGGTGGTAAAACAGGAACAGCGCAGAAAGTCGGACCAGACGGTAGATACATGGAAAATAATCATATCGTGTCTTTCATTGGTTTTGCCCCTGCTGATGATCCTGAACTAGTCGTATACCTTGCGATCGACAACCCGAAAAACACCGTGCAATTCGGTGGAGTTGTTGCTGCTCCGATTGTTGGGAATATTATGGGGGACAGCCTGCGTGCGATGGGTGTTGAGCCTAGGGAAGATGGCTTGGAAAAAGAATACGATTGGCCTGATGAACCGTTAGTCGAAGTTCCGAAAGTGACAGGAATGGAGAAAAAAGACTTAAGTCAAATGCTGATGAACCTGAATGTTGAAGCAAGTGGCAGTGGTTCGAAAGTAATTACACAGGCGCCTGAAGCAGGTGTGAAGGTTCCGAGTGGGTCGACGATTCGTGTGTATCTCGGGGATTAAGCCCGGTTTTGTTATAATAAAACTTGCATGTAGGTAAGGGTGACGCATATGAAAATGAAGAAGCTGCTGCGATTCATTCCTTTTTATAAAGAAAATCGACCGATTTCTGATTTGAATGTCACCGGGATCTCCATGGACTCAAGAACCACTGAGCCTGGTGATGTTTTCATTTGCATGCGTGGGGTGGAAGTGGATGGTCATCGCTATGCTGAGGATGCGGTCAATAGAGGGGCTGTTGTCATATTGGCAGAAAAACCGGTCGATGTGGCGGTCCCGGTGATTCTGGTGAATGATACATCTCGTGCACTTGCCATGATTGCTGCCGCTTTCTATGAAACACCTTCAGAGCACCTGCGCGTCATCGGTGTAACAGGGACAAATGGGAAGACGACGATCACCTATCTGCTGGAAGAAATATTCCGTATTCAGAAAAAACGGACAGGAATCATCGGTACCATACAGGTGAACATCGACGGAAAGACATTCCCAGTCAAAAATACCACACCAGATGCCTTGACTCTGCAACGTTATTTCCATAAAATGCGTAAGGCAAGAGTTGATCAGGCTATCATGGAGGTCTCCTCGCACGCTTTAGACCAGGGGCGGGTGTATGGGTGTGATATCGACATCGCTATCTTCACTAACCTCACACGTGATCACCTGGATTATCATGAAAATTTTGATGATTATCTTCGTGCTAAGTCCCTATTGTTCGCCCAATTAGGAAATGGGTATAATAAAGAACGTGAGAAATTTGCAGTCATAAATAAAGACTCCCCCTCTGCCCATCGCTTTATCCGCTCGACTTCTCAGGGTCTCCTCACCTATGGGATCCATGAGGAAGCAGATGTAATGGCGGAGGATTATTCGTTGACCGAAACGGGTACCACATTTACAATGATCACTCCGGTCGGCTCTATACCTATTAATAGCCCCTTGATGGGGATGTTCAGCATCTATAACATGTTAGCTGCGGCCGGGGCTGCCCTCTTATCTGGTGTCTCATTACCCGCCATTCAACAGTCCTTCAGGCAGACGAAAGGCGTCCGGGGCCGGTTCGAGCCGGTAAGAGAAGGGCAGGATTTCGGAGTGGTCATCGACTACGCCCATACACCTGATTCTTTAGAGAATGTTTTGAAGACAATCAAAGAAATTTGTCACGGTTCCATCATCATAGTCATCGGCTGTGGTGGGGATCGGGATCGGAGTAAGCGTCCACTGATGGCAGAAGTGAGTATGGAATTCGCCGATTCTGTCATTTTCACCAATGATAACCCGCGTTCTGAAGATCCTAAGCAGATCTTCAGAGACATGACGAACCATCTTAAAGGATATCATGACATCATCGAAGACCGGAAAGAAGCGATTCAAAAAGCGCTCAAAGCAGCAAAAAAAGGCGACGTAGTACTGATCGCAGGCAAGGGCCATGAAACGTATCAGGAAATCAAAGGCATTCGTCATTACTTCGATGACTGTGAAATTGCAAGAGAGATATTAAGGGATATGAAGGAGCGTCCATCATGATTTTAGAAGTAAAAGAATTGACTCGATTGTTTTCGCAATATAAAGGAGCCGCAACGGACCAGATCACCATAGATGGGATAATGACAGACACTAGAAAAACGGCAAAGCAAAGTTTGTTCGTGCCGATCGTCGGTGAAAATTTCGATGCCCATGAGTTTATTGGTGAAGCGATTAAACAAGGCGCTGTCGCTGCACTTTGGCAGAATGACCGACCGCTCCCCAAGCTGGTGCCGACGGATTTTCCGGTCTTTTTCGTAGAGGATACGACGAAGGCATTGCAGGATTTGGCTTCCTATTATTTAGAAGAAGTTAAGCCGGTCGTCATCGGGGTGACCGGTTCAAACGGGAAAACGACGACAAAAGATATGGTCGCTTCCGTATTGGCGACCCGCTTTGTCACGCATAAAACAGCAGGCAATTTCAATAACCATATCGGGCTCCCCCTGACGGTCTTGTCTATGGAGAAAGAGACAGAGGCTGTTGTGCTGGAAATGGGGATGGACCGCGCAGGTGAAATCGCGGTGTTATCGAAAATCGCTCATCCGGATCATGCGATCATTACAAATATCGGAGAATCCCATATTGAAAACCTCGGGTCAAGGGAGGCGATCGCGCAGGCGAAATTAGAAATAACGGAAGGGCTATCAGAGAGTGGTCTTTTGATCATTGATGGCGATGAACCTTTACTGGAATTGAAGACCCAAGAGAAACAGACCATTTCCTGCGGGTTTAAAGAACAAGCGGATTATGTGGCTGTCATAGAAGAGATGACCGATGATATGAGCAAATTCACAATCGGGCAACACCATTATCAACTTCCATTGGCAGGAAAACATAATGTGAAAAACGCTTCTTTTGTGATTGCTTTAGCGGAACGTCTCGAGTTGACACCAGCGGAAATTCAGGAAGGTTTCCAAAAGCTTCAAATGTCAGCTATGCGTTTCGAGAAACATGAAGGTCATAATGGGTCATTGATTATCAATGATGCATACAATGCGTCACCGACCTCCATGAAAGCGATTATCGAAGTTATTCGTGATTTGACATCTAAAAGCAAAAAAGTGTTAGTATTAGGTGATATGTTTGAATTGGGAGAGCATTCAAGGGTTCTTCATGCGAGTGTCGCTGCGGCTATAGATGAAAACATCCACACAGTTTTCACAATCGGAGAACATTCTGAGGAAATATCAAAAGCTTTGAGGGACCATCATGCTGAAATTGAAACACACCATTACAACGATAAACAAGCTCTAAGTCATCATGTCCGTTCTTTGTTAACGACGGACACTGTCGTACTCATCAAAGCATCACGAGGAATGAAATTGGAAGAGCTGCTTACAGGTCTTGTGGATTGATCGATAGGCGATGATGATGAAGCATAAGGAGGAGAAAGATAAATGAACGAATACATACTACTAATCACTATGGCTATTTCATTCGCTCTCACCGTCGTGATATCGCCGATGATCATCCCTTTTTTAAGACGATTGAAATTCGGTCAAAGCATCAGGGAAGATGGGCCGGAGTCTCATCAGAAGAAGTCAGGAACACCTACGATGGGGGGCGTGATGATCATCATATCGGTGCTCGCCACGACACTCATCGCTTCTTATTTGTTCAATCCTGACACAGGGAGCATCCAATTGTTCCTTGTTTTATTTGTGTTATTCGGTTATGGACTGCTTGGATTTTTGGATGACTATATTAAAGTGGCCCTGAAGAGGAATCTTGGCTTGACTTCCAAACAGAAGATGCTCGGTCAAATCGTCATAGCTCTTGTCGTTTACTTCATTCTAAGGCAAACTGATTTTCCGACATATATCAGTATACCGGGGACCTCTTTTGATCTTGAGCTTGGGTGGGGGTATGCATTACTCATTTTGTTCATGCTTGTGGGGGCATCCAATGCTGTGAACCTTACGGATGGGCTTGATGGTCTGCTTGCAGGTACGGCGGCTATCGCCTTCGGTGCTTTCGGAATTCTTGCCTGGACAGGGCAAATGAATGTTGAAGTCACGATTTTTTCCTTAGCGATTGTTGGTGCATTGCTTGGTTTTCTCGTTTTCAATGCCCACCCGGCTAAAGTTTTCATGGGGGACACCGGTTCCCTTGCCTTAGGCGGCGCAATAGCCATCATAGCGATTTTGACGAAGATGGAATTGATTCTTGTCATTATAGGCGGAGTATTTGTATTAGAAACGCTTTCTGTCATCATACAAGTCATATCTTTTAAAACGACAGGGAAACGGGTGTTTAAGATGAGTCCGCTTCACCACCATTATGAGCTCAAAGGTTGGTCTGAATGGCGTGTTGTTACGACGTTCTGGAGTGTAGGACTGATTTTTGCTGTGCTCGGGATTTATATTGAGGTGATGTTCGGATGAAAACATTGAAAAACTTTCCATATGCTCATGTGCTTGTATTAGGGCTTGCAAAAAGCGGTACGGCCGCAGCGCAGCTTTTATTGGACAGCGGCGTAAAAGTCAGGATCAATGATTTGAAGGCAGACATTGACCAACCGGCAGTCCGGCAATTGATCGATCAGGGGGCAGACATCGTCACTGGAGGACATCCACTTTCCGTCCTTGATGATATCGAGTATGTAGTGAAAAACCCTGGCATTCCTTATGAAAACCCGATTATTGAAGAAGCGGTGACAAGGCAAATACCAATTGTCACCGAGATTGAACTGGCCGGCTTTCTACATGAAGGACAGCTCATAGCTGTCACTGGATCCAACGGTAAAACAACCACAACGACATTGATTCATGAAATGATTAAAGCAGATCAGCAACCAGTGGCTGTCGCGGGAAATATCGGCCATGTTTCCTGTGAAGTTGCCCGCTCGACCACGGCTGACGAAACAATGGTTACAGAGCTTTCTTCTTTTCAATTATTAGGGACAGAGACGTTCCGGCCAAGTATTTCGGTTTGGCTGAATCTATATGAAGCCCACTTGGATTATCACCATACACTTGAAAATTATCATCGCGCCAAAGCGAAGATCACAGAAAACCAGACACCGGAAGATACGCTTGTATATAATGCAGATGATGAAAAAATCAAGTCGTTTTTACCAGAGGTCAAAGCACAACTTGTGCCTTTCAGTATTAAAGAAAGAGGTCAAGGTGCCTGGGCAGATGATGAAATGATTTACTTTAAAGAAGAGCCCATCATGAATAAGGATGAGGTCGTGCTCGTTGGTGAGCAAAATCTGCAAAACATTCTTGCAGCCGTAGCAGCAGTGAAAGTGAACGGGATTCGTAACGAGTCGATCGAGCATGTTCTGAAAACTTTTACAGGGGTGCCCCATCGCTTGCAGTTTGTGACGGAGAAAAATGGGCGGCTCTTTTACAACGATTCCAAAGCAACGAACATACTTGCCACTTCTTATGCCTTAAAGTCCTTCCGACAGCCCGTCATCCTTTTAGCTGGAGGGTTGGACAGGGGCACAAGCTTCGAGACGCTTGTACCCCATTTGAAAGCAGTGAAAGCGATGGTCGTTTTCGGTGAAACGGCTGACCGGATGCTGGAAACGGCTGGTAAAGCGGGAATCGAAAAAACTGTTAAAGTGGATACAATGAAGGAAGCTGTCGATCAAGCCTATCAATTTTCGGAAGAAGAGGATGTGATCCTGCTTTCACCCGCATGTGCAAGCTGGGATCAATACCGTACGTTTGAAGAAAGAGGCGACATGTTTATAGAAGCTGTGCATAAGCTGAAGTAAGGGCTTTATGTGACAAGCTTAAGCCCTGTTTTCCATTAAAGATGGGAGGTGGGGCTTTTTTTATGGAAGAACAGAAAAAGCCGGATTTGTGGTTGGTCATTGCGATTATCGGAATCCTTGTGATCGGGATCGTGATGGTGTACAGCTCTTCAAGTATTTGGTCTGAGTACAAATTCGATGATCCATGGTTTTATGCTAAAAGGCAAATTCTTTTTGCTACGGCTGGATTGATCGCCATGGTAGTCTTATCCCGAATTCCTTATTATGTGTGGCATCGGCACTCGAAACTCATTATGATCATCTGCCTGGTGTGCCTTTTGGCTGTACTGATCCCCGGGGTCGGAATGGTAAGAGGAGGGGCGAGGAGTTGGATCGGTGTCGGCATGTTCAGTATCCAGCCTTCTGAGTTTATGAAATTAGGGTTGATTCTCTTTCTGGCTCGTTTCTTATCGGACCGCCAAAAGAAAATGAATTCATTTCAAGAAGGTTTTTTACCTGGACTGGCTCTCATCCTCATCCCATTCGGCCTAATCATGCTGCAGCCAGATTTAGGAACCGGTGTGGTTATGGTCGGGACATGCCTTGTCATGATGTTCACAGCAGGGGCACGGATCAGCCACTTCATGTGGATTGCTGCAGCGGGAATGGCGGGAATGATCGGATTGATTGCTTCTGCACCGTACCGGATAAAAAGAATTACAGCCTTCTTACATCCATGGGAAGATCCTCTGGGGGCGGGCTTCCAAATCATACAATCCCTGTATGCGATCGGGCCTGGGGGGTTGCTTGGATTAGGACTTGGCAACAGCATGCAGAAATTCTTTTACTTACCCGAACCCCAAACAGACTTCATATTTGCTGTCCTTGCTGAAGAACTCGGATTTTTGGGTGGGTTTTTGGTTTTGAGTCTATTTTTCATTTTGTTGTGGAGGGGGATCAGGACAAGTTTGTTGGCCCCCGACCTGTTCGGATCTCTTCTTGCACTTGGGATCGTCGGTATGATTTCCATCCAGGTCATGATCAATGTAAGTGTTGTTACAGGGCTGATTCCAGTCACAGGGATCACTTTACCTCTGGTCAGCTATGGAGGCTCCTCACTTACTTTGACTCTTGCATCACTTGGGCTTTTATTAAGTGTCAGCAGGTTTTCCAATCGATGAAAGGCGTTGCCGTCGGCGACGTCTTTTTTGTGTCAGGGAATTAAGATTACACCCTGTGGGTAAATTTTTATTATCATTATTCCACCTGTGAATGTTCGTCATCAATTTTATAGTTGTTTGAACATTGGTTATACTGGGTACATGAATTTAGCGAAATCTTGTACCTCCCCTCGAAATAAGCTTTTTTATGTATAAAATTTGAAGGGAAACTAGTAAAACTCTCTCAATCTGCGAGTCTGTTTTTGTGATATAATGGGTACATCTAGATGTAGAGTCGGATCTCGACATCTTTTCAAGGAATATCATTCTTTCAAACAGCTGTAGAAACGCATCGGAAGGGTGTCTGGAAATAAGGAGAAATGCCCGTTATGGAAGAGAGAAAAGTGGTTTCCATAGAAGATCGCATACCGAAACTGAAGCAGACGAGGCGCAAAAAGGCGAATCGTCGGTTGATCTTGTATTTGACTATTCTATTTATACTGATTGCGACAGTGGTTTATCTCCAGTCGCCACTTAGTAATGTTCGAAATATCAGCGTAGAAGGCCAATATCACGTCTCTGAAGAAGAAATTATTGAGCTTGCTGGAATTACGACAGATACGAATTACTGGAAAGTTGATGAAGAAGAACTGAAGAATCAAATTGAATCACACAAAGAAATCACTTTTGTTTCCGTGGATAGGTCATTTCCGAACACAGTGAAAATAGAGGTGGAAGAGGCTGAACGAATCGGCTATGTGCAACAGGATGGTGGGTTCTATGCCATTCTGGAAGACGGTTCCAAACTGGATGATGCGACATCAGTCCAGGGCGGGGATGCTCCCATCCTTGTCGGCTTTAACAAAGAAACATATTTGAAAGAAATGTCCAAAGAACTGAAGGATCTCCCGGCAAGTGTTTCCCATTTGATTTCTGAAATTCATTGGGATCCAAAAGATGGAAACCCTTATCAAATCATGCTTTATATGAATGATGGATTTCAGGTCGAAGCATCAATCCGGAGCTTTTCAACAAAAATGCCATCCTATCCTTCGATCGTTTCTCAATTGGATGAAGGGGCTGAAGGGGTCATACACATTGATGTAGGCGCATATTTTGAGGAATTCCCAACCGAAGAAAGTAACGCGGCAGAGGAAGAGGAGAGTACAGATGAAGCGGAAGGGTAGATCTGTCATCCTGTCTTTGGTTTTGCTCGTATCGGGGTTTCTCATCAGTTTCAGCTATCAACAGACGAAAAGTGAGCCTGAAATGGTGCAGCTGAACGATTCCCAATGGGAAAAAGAATATTTCTACCAACAACAGCTGCTGGATATGGAGGAAAGGAACAAGGAACTCCGCGATGAACTGAAGAGCAAACGTGAAGACATTCAAGGGTATGAAAAAGAATGGGCCGACCGTGAACAGGTGGTCGTAGATTTTGTTGAACGAAAGAAGAAACTGCAGATGCTCGCAGGCGAAATTCCTATCCAGGGAGAGGGAGTACAAGTAACCCTTAGCGATGCGGCGTATATCCCTGAAGAGGATCAGGCAAATCAATACATCGTTCACGAAAGTCATATCCACAAAGTTCTTAATGAACTCCTGAGCGCAGGAGCAAAAGCGGTTGCTATAAATGGTCAGCGGTATATGAAAGATAGCTATATTGCATGTACCGGTCCTGTCATTACTGTGGATGGTGTTCAGCATCCTGCTCCTTTTGTAATTTCCGCTATCGGCGATTCAGATGTCCTTTCCTCCAGTTTGAAATTGACAAGAGGTGTCCTGGATCAACTCGGCAATGAAAATGTAGAAGTCAAGATTACAGAAGAACAACGCATCGAAATGGATGCAAGGCTGTCGACTGAAGGGTGAACAACATGCCAAGAAGAACAAAGTGGCTGGTTTCTTTCGTCTGTCTTTTCTTCGGCTTCATGGTGGCAGTTCAATTCCAAACTACATCGCATGAAGCTGATATACGGGATACGAGAGATAAATGGGAAGTCCGTGAAGAGCTTAAACGTCAGCAAGATGCCCAACAGGATCTTCTTGAAAAAATATCAGTCGCCGATCAGACTATAGAAGATTATGAGGAACAATCCTCCGAAGAACAGATGGGGACTTTGAAAGAATCGATAGCATCTTTGGAAAAGAGAATCGGCCTGGAAAAGAAGGAAGGGGAGGGGGTAGTGATCACAATTGCTCCTATCTTCGAGGAAAGCTTGACGGAACAAACCTATCCCTCACTTTCCCAACACCTACTGACTCGTTTGTTGAATGAGCTCAACACTTATGGTGCTACAGATGTCAGTATAGGGAATGAGCGTATTACAAACATTTCACCGATCAGGGATGTGAATGGTGCGACATATGTCAACAACAGACCTGTCGGTTCACTGCCTGTCACCATGAAGGTACTTGCAGAAAACCCACAAAAGTTAAGAGATTATATGAATGGTAGTCCCACTCAGGACATTTTCAATATGGACAACATGGAAATTCAATTTGAGCTGAAGGAGCAGGTGACTTTACCACAATACGATGCACCGCTCCATTTAGAAATATTAGAAGAAGCTGGTGGTTAATGTGTGGTTGCCGATTTTATTCTTAGTCATCGGTCTATCTTTGGGCATCTTGACAGATATGCGGATTCCTGATGCCTATTCGGATTATTTGTCCATCGCCGTTTTGGCAGCTTTCGATACATTGTTCGGCGGTATTCGGGCACACCTTGAGAAGGCGTTCGATGAAACAGTATTTCTGACGGGGTTCTTCTTTAATATTTCTTTGGCAGCGTTATTGGCTTTCATAGGTGTCCAATTAGGAGTGGATTTGTACTTGGCAGCTGTCTTCGCTTTCGGTTTTCGGCTGTTTCAAAATTTAGCCATTATCCGAAGAAAACTCATCGACCAGAAATTACTAACGAAAATCAGAAAAAAATAAGCGTAATTAAGAGGAAATTCACGAAAGTCTGTGGAAAACAACTATTGAACTAGTTTTTTTCTCATAAACCGGTCAATTTTTCCACACAATATATCAATTCATTTACGTTTGTATTTCAAAGATTGTTTTTTTGACGTGAATTCGATATGCTTTGAACTACTCATATGGCTTGTTACAGGAGGTGCGTCACTGGTGAATCAAAATGAAATTTTAGTAAGTTTAGATATAGGTACAAGTCGAATCAAAGTGATCATAGGAGAAATTATGAATGACAGCCTCAATATCATTGGGGTGGGCACTGCCAAATCGAACGGAATGAAAAAAGGCGCGATCGTAGACATCGATCAAACGGTGAATTCGATACGATCCGCTGTTGAACAAGCAGAGCGTATGGTGGATATGACAATCGATCGTGTCGTTGTCGGTGTGAACGGAAACCATATTCAACTTCAACCGTGTCATGGTGTAGTGGCAGTTTCCAGTGAAAGCAGAGAAATCGGTAATGAAGATATTACTAGAGTCATCGATGCTGCCCAGGTCGTGTCTATTCCTCCAGAACGCGAGATCATTGATGTCATCCCGCGTCAATTCATCGTGGATGGACAAGATGAAATTACAGATCCACGCGGTATGATTGGCGTCCGTCTGGAAATGGAAGGCATGATCATTACCTGCGCGAAAACCGTTTTACATAATACGCTTAAATGTGTGGAACGAGCAGGGCTGGAAGTGTTGGATGTATGCTTGCAACCGTTAGCTTCTGGAACTGTCTCACTATCTGGAGATGAAACCAACCTCGGAGTCGCCTTGATTGATGTAGGGGGAGGTTCGACAACCATCTCCGTTTTCGAAGAAGGTCATTTGAAAGGGACGAGCATGGTGCCGTTCGGCGGGGATAATCTAACCAAAGATTTGTCGATCGGGCTGCGGACATCGACCGAAGAAGCAGAGCAGGTGAAAATCGAGCATGGCCATGCATTTTTTGATGATGCCAATGAAGAGGAAAATTTTTCTGTCACGATTATCGGAAGTAATCGGCAGCAGGCATTCAATCAATTGCAAATCTCTGATATGATTGAAGCTAGACTAGAAGAAATTTTGGTCTTTGCTGCTGAAGAAATTCAAAGGATGGGTGTACGGGAGTTGCCAGGTGGTTTTGTACTGACTGGCGGCGCAATGAATATGCCGGGTGTTCTTGAACTTGCCCAGGATGTATTTCATGCCAATGTGAGACTCGCCATCCCGGATTATATCGGCGTACGTGAACCTCAGTTCACGAGTGGAGTAGGAATCTTGCAATTCGCGTATCGTAATGCGAAAATACAAGGAAAAGAGATGTTTCCTTCCGTATCAGATGACTACCATGAAAAACCGCAACCTAAAAAGCAAAAACGTACGGCTAAGCAACAACAGCCTAAGGAAGAAAATGAAAAATCAGAGAAGAAAAAGGAATCTGGCTTCAGTAATCTTTTGAAGTATTTCTTTGATTAATGAACAAGTTTGAGTCGGTCGATGGACGGACGAACCAATAAATCTTGTAATCTCGTGTATTAGGAGGAACGGAAGATGTTAGATTTTGATACAAGCATGGACTCACTAGCAACCATTAAAGTAATCGGAGTAGGTGGCGGCGGAAGCAACGCTGTCAACCGAATGATCGAGCACGGTGTCCAAGGCGTGGAATTCATCGCTGTCAACACGGATGCACAGGCATTGAACCTTTCTAAAGCGGAAGTGAAAATGCAGATCGGCGGCAAACTGACGCGCGGACTAGGCGCAGGTGCTAATCCGGAAGTCGGTCGCAAAGCTGCTGAAGAAAGCAAAGAACAACTAGAAGAAGCTCTCCAAGGCGCGGATATGGTATTCGTAACAGCTGGTATGGGTGGCGGAACAGGTACAGGAGCGGCTCCTGTCATCGCTCAAGTTGCCAAAGAACTTGGTGCTTTGACTGTCGGTGTCGTTACTCGTCCGTTTACATTTGAAGGCCGTAAGCGTTCTACACAAGCAAGTGGTGGTACTGAAAGTCTTAAGGGCGCAGTAGATACATTGATCGTAATTCCTAACGACCGTCTATTAGAAATCGTTGACAAAAACACACCGATGCTTGAGGCATTCCGTGAAGCGGATAACGTACTGCGTCAAGGTGTACAAGGTATTTCAGACTTGATTGCTGTACCAGGACTGATCAACGTAGACTTTGCTGACGTGAAAACAATCATGGTCGACAAAGGTTCTGCATTGATGGGAATTGGTATCGCTACAGGAGAAAGCAGAGCAGCTGAAGCAGCGAAAAAAGCGATCTCCTCACCACTACTCGAAACATCCATTGATGGTGCGCATGGCGTCTTGATGAATATCAGTGGAGGAGCGAATTTGAGCCTTTATGAAGTCCAGGAAGCTGCTGATATCGTAACCTCTGCGGCAGACCAGGAAGTGAATGTCATCTTCGGTTCAGTGATCAACGAGAACTTGAAAGACGAAATCGTAGTGACAGTGATCGCTACTGGGTTTGATGAAGCACAAATCGAACAGGGTCAACAGAAAAATCGCCCGACATCAAATCCTGTGCAACAATCTAAGCCGATCGAACAACAGCAAGAGCGTCCCGTACGAGAAGAACAACCTCGCCGGCAAGCTCCTCAACCACAACAAAAGCCGAATCAAGAAGAAGACACTCTTGATATTCCGACTTTCTTAAGAAATCG
This sequence comes from Halobacillus litoralis, assembly GCF_004101865.1. Classification (NCBI taxonomy): domain Bacteria; kingdom Bacillati; phylum Bacillota; class Bacilli; order Caryophanales; family Bacillaceae; genus Halobacillus; species Halobacillus litoralis. Next base: position 416,549 of record NZ_CP026118.1, on the reverse strand, counting down.
TAATCGTCGCAGATAATATCATGAAAACCCGCTACACTTTCCCATGTGTAGCGGGTTTTTTATGTTTTCTATATTTTTTCATTTCATTCAACTATCTGGCAGGATAGCGTAAGGCTCGATTCCGGGGTGACCGGGGTTCAATGTCATATGGAGTGTCTACCAGGACGATTCCGCATTTGAACACTTTCCTGCGGGAGGATCTGGCAAGCTTCCTCGAGCGGAATCTCGCCTACCTCCTTCTCTCCCGGGAGTCTCGCTTCCTTTTCGAAAATCCGAACATGGCGAAGACCATCGTGGAAAAAGGACGCTTCTTCACCAGCCCATTTAAAGCTAAGTGTTTACGCTCTCCGGGTTCTCACCTGAATCGCTCATCCCGCAGAAGTCTGGACGTTCCCTCGTGCACCTTGCCATGTGTAGAATTATCGTTAAGATAGAGCCATTTTATGGAAGCTCCCTATCTCTTTTGCAGGGCAGTTTCGATGTTCTCATTAGACTAATGGGTTGTGGGGAACCGCGAGACTCCTGTGGGAAAAAAGGGCATGGTGAGACCCCGGAAGGCGTTAGCCTGAAGAGACTCACCGCACTCCCACGGAAAGCGAGTGGTTCCCCGCAACCCATTCTCCAAGCCAAGGTATTTCGAAACTGAGTATTCATGTTGAGGGAAGTTAGACCTTCATGGGAAGGCTGGGAATATTCTTTCCATGCTTCTACAAAACTTGCTAGTGACAGGTTCAGATTATGACAGACTTTTTAAGTGGACAGGCTTATACTTTTGGTAACAGCAGACATGGAAGGAGGAGAGGGGATTATATACCTTGATGCTGTTTGGTTGCTCAATCTGTTGATGGATGGAATGATTCTATCGCTTACACAGGGGATAACAAGAGCGAAATCATCAAGAACACGAATGATCTCAGGTGCTTTTATCGCCTCGGCGATTGTCCCGATTACAATTTATATGCCTGATTCGTGGTTGGTGAGCAGTGTAGGGAAAATCACTTTTTCAATGCTCATCATTTGGGTTACCTTTTCTTTTACCTCTCTCCGCGCGTTTTTTGTTCAATGGATCAGCTTTTATTTTATTACCTTTGCCATCGGTGGAAGTATGATGGGCGTACATTATTTTCTAGCGACAGAAATCAACGTCCAGGGAGGAACAGTCGTTACATTCAGTGGTGGGTACGGTGATCCAATCAGTTGGTTGTTTGTTCTAGTCGGGTTTCCTTGTTCTTATTATTTTACCAAATGGCGTTTGAGCCAAGTCAGTGTTCATCGTATGAAGCTTGAGGATATTTATGAGGTAACAGTGGAATGGAACGGACGTTCAGCGCATTGTAAAGGGTTGGTTGATAGCGGAAACCAATTGATAGATCCGGTCAGCCGCCGAATGGTATTTCTCGCAGACACGTTTGTGTGGAACCAATTTTTCACAAAAGATGAGCTGGACCTTTTAGAAGTAGATAATGTGCTCACATCTATGGATAAGCTGTCTGAAGAGGTTCAATCCTCGATACGTTTAGTTCCGTATCAAGCCGCTGGTGTCAGTGGAAAGTTGTTGGTGACTTTGCTTGTCGACAAGATCAGCGTGAAAACAAGTGAAGGAGATTTAGAGATGAAGCACCCGTTACTCGGGGTGCAGCATCAAGATTTGACCCATGATCGTCTTTATCAAATGCTTATTCATCCGCACTTGATGGTAAAAGGGAAATCAGCATGATCCAGGAGGGGGATTCAATGTTCAAGTGGTTCTTTAAGGCCAGGTTATGGTATTATCGTTTACTTATGAAGCTGGGTATCAAACAGGACGAAATTTATTATATCGGAGGGAGTGAAGCTTTACCTCCACCTCTATCCAGAGAAGAAGAAAAGGAATTGCTGGAACTACTGCCAAAGGGAGATAAAGCAGCGAGGGCGATGTTGATCGAACGCAACCTCCGACTCGTCGTGTATATCGCTCGTAAATTCGAAAACACAGGGTTGAATATAGAAGATCTGATAAGTATCGGTACGATAGGTTTAATCAAAGCAGTCAATACGTTTGATCCTGAGAAAAAAATCAAACTTGCTACTTACGCTTCCCGCTGTATCGAAAATGAAATTTTAATGCATTTGAGAAAAAGCAATAAACTTAAGACAGAGGTTTCCTTTGATGAACCCCTCAATGTCGATTGGGACGGGAATGAATTGTTACTTTCGGATATTTTAGGGACTGATGAGGATATCATCACAAAGGGAATTGAAAAGAAAATCGATAAAAAATTATTGTTGTCAGCCCTTGAGCAGCTGAACGATCGTGAAAAACAAATCATGGAATTGCGATTCGGACTAATTGGTAAAAAAGAAAAAACCCAAAAAGATGTAGCAGATATGATGGGGATTTCCCAGTCTTATATATCAAGGCTTGAAAAGAAAATCATCCGTAGGCTGCAGCGCGAATTCGATAAGATGGTGTAATTATAATGTCGTGAGCCATGCATAAATTTTCCTCCCAGGGAGATACTGAGAACTGATTACAGCTTCCTGGGAGGGTCTTACATTGACACGACATAAAGTAGAGATATGCGGCGTAGATACATCAAAACTTCCGGTACTGAAGAATCCAGAAATGAGGGCCCTGTTTGAACGCTTGCAAAGTGGAGAAACTGAGGCCAGGGAAACATTAGTCAACGGAAACCTTCGTTTAGTATTGTCCGTCATTCAGCGCTTTAATAATCGAGGAGAATACGGGGATGATTTATTCCAAGTCGGTTGTATTGGACTAATGAAATCCATCGATAATTTCGATTTGAGCCATAATGTGAAATTTTCTACTTACGCGGTACCGATGATTATCGGGGAGATACGCAGATACTTACGGGATAATAATCCTATCCGTGTCTCAAGGTCACTTCGGGACATCGCTTACAAAGCTTTGCAGATGCGCGAGAAGATGATCAGTGAAACAAGTAAAGATCCGGCCCCACATGAAATTGCTGAACGCATGGGAGTTCCACCTGAAGATGTCGTTTTTGCGATGGATGCGATCCAGGACCCGGTTTCTCTCTTTGAGCCGATTTACAATGACGGTGGAGATCCGATTTTTGTCGTCGACCAACTCAAAGATGATCGTGAAAAGGATTCCGTCTGGCTTGATGAACTGTCATTAAGAGAAGGAATGAAGAAACTGAACGACCGAGAAAAAATGATCTTGAATAAACGTTTCTTCCAGGGTAAAACCCAAATGGAAGTAGCAGAAGAAATCGGAATTTCCCAAGCACAAGTGTCCCGTTTAGAAAAAGCGGCCATCAAAGAGATGAATTCTTCCATGTTTCAATAATGGAAAACGCTTCTGTCTCTAGGAGCCCTAGAGTTATGCATCAAATAAAGAAGCCGAGTCGGACGATTTTATCGTCCAATTCGGCTTCTTTTCATTTCTATGAAACATTCGGGCACCTACCCACCGACAAGCGATTCGTGAGAAGCAACACCAAACAATAACAGTTCCTCTAGATTGAAAAGGATTTTTCAGCGGCCTCGTCTCTGCAGAAGTGTTTCTTTGTGGAATAAGAGTTTATGGATTATCAACCTTACATAGCTTTTCTAAGCACCCCATTTACGCTTTTCTATTCTCGGCTATCTCTGCATATAGTAAAAGTAAGGAGTGTGATTAAATATGAAAATCACGGAGCTTCAAATGAAAGATGTCATTGCAATGGAAACAGGAGAACGCTTAGGTTATATCAGTGACCTGGATATCGATACTCAGCGAGGCCGGCTGCAAGGGCTCGTGTTGACTCTTAAAGGGAAGGCGATGGGCCTTTTTGGAAAAGAAGAAGAAATGGTGATTCCATGGGACCAAATTGTCAACATCGGTGCAGATGTGATTTTAGTGAAAAAGTCCGCCTATAAAGGTATTTCCACATCCCAAAAGACAGATTCAGACGAATAAAACAAGAAATAAGCTGAATTATGTGTTAAAATGGAGTGAAATTGAGGTGGTGAAAAAGTGGAACCCTTCAAACAGAAATCCAACAGACGACTTACTTGCTTTGACCGATCTTCGAGAGTGCTAGCAGGTTTAACAACTAGAAATGGCGGGCATAGCCCAAAGCCTTATGAAACATTAAACATGGGGCTCCATGTCGATGATGAAAAGGAAAATGTTTTAGAAAACAGGCGGACACTTGCAAAGGAGCTTGGTGTGTCCCTTGATCAGTGGGTCCTCGGAGAACAGGTCCACGGTACAGAAGTGAAAGCTGTCGGTCACACATATGCCGGGGCAGGGACTGACTCGTTGAGTACAGCTGTCCAGGGTGTGGATGGTTTGATCACTAATGAGCCTGGACTTTTATTAGCGGCCTTCTATGCGGACTGTGTTCCTTTATTTTTTTACGACTCCAAAGCCGAGTGGGTGGGAGTCGCCCATGCGGGGTGGAAGGGGACCGTCGACGGAATGGCCGGGGAGATGATCGAAGCGCTTGCAGAGCAAGGCTGTCTACGTGAAAACATTCATATCGTAATCGGCCCTTCCATCGGGATGAAACATTATGAAGTCGACCAAAAAGTTATTGATAAAGTGCCGGATGTTCATAGGGACAAGTGTATTACGCAAAATACCAACGGAAAATATCAACTGGATTTAAAAACCCTCCACCGGCAGATGATGATAGAAAAAAAGATACCTGCTGAAAATATCCAGGTATCGGGATTTTGTACATACGAGGAAAATGATTTATTTTATTCCCATCGGCGGGACCAGGGAAAAACGGGGCGGATGCTCGGTTTCATTGGTTTGAGGACTTGATTTGACGGGAAGGAGTATCGGAATGACGGTCGAAGAGAATTTGGCAGCCATTAAAGAAAAAATCAAACAAGCATGTAAGAATTGTGAACGTCCTATAAATGAAATCACTATCATAGCAGTGACTAAATATGTCTCGACTGAAAGAGCGCAGGAAGCTTTGGATGCAGGGATCAAGCATTTAGGTGAAAACCGTAAAGAAGGACTGCTTGAGAAGTATGAAGCCATTGGTGCAAATGCAACATGGCATTTTATCGGTACGCTGCAATCGAGAAAAGTGAAAGATGTAATCGAGCAAGTATCGATGATCCATTCTCTCGATCGGAAATCGCTGGCGAAAGAAATCAATAAAAGGGCGGTTTCACCGGTGCCATGTTTCTTACAGGTCAACATCAGTGAGGAAGAATCGAAACATGGTGTACAAGCATCTGAAGTAGAAGCATTTGTGGAAACCCTTCAAAATTATGAAAATGTCAAAATCGTTGGCTTGATGACCATGGCCCCTCATACGGATGATGAAGAGCAGCTGCGGGGTGTTTTCCGTCAGTTGAGAGCACTCAGGGACAGGGTCAGGGCCAAGAACTATGCCCATGCGCCTTGCGAATATTTATCTATGGGAATGAGCAATGACTATTCTCTTGCCATTGAAGAAGGTGCTACACATATACGGATAGGATCAAGCCTTGTCGGGGAATAAAACTAAACAGAGGTGATCATGATGAGTATGAAAAATAAATTCCGTTCTTTTTTCACGCTGGACGATGAATATGAGTACGTTGAAGAAGAAGTCGAAGATGAGATGGAAGAGGATTATAACCAAAAGCGAAATGCAAAAAAACAGGACCAAGGTAATGTAGTAAGCTTGAAGAGTGCCAAAAGTTCATCCAAAATGGTATTGAGTGAACCGAGCAGTTATAATGAAGCTCAAAACATTGCCGACCAGCTGGTGAGCCGCAAAGCTGTTGTGATCAATTTACAACGTGTCGATCATCAACAGGCGAAAAGGATAGTAGATTTTTTGAGTGGGACGGTATATGCTATAGGGGGAGACATTCAAAAATTGGGGTCTCAAACATTCCTATGCACTCCAGATAATGTGGAGATTTCTGGTTCCATTTCAGAAATAATTTCACAGGAAGACGATGACATGAATAGAAGGTGGTAACCCATGGCGTTTTTGTTTAACATTTTAATGACAGCACTACAAATATACAGTTGGATTCTCATTATCTATATCCTGCTGTCCTGGTTTCCTGGAGCGAGAGAGTCCAGCTTCGGAGAGGTCCTGGCTAAATTGGCGGAACCCTTCCTGGAACCGTTCCGCAAGATTATCCCTCCACTAGGTATGATCGATATTTCACCGATCGTCGCCATTCTTGTACTGCGTTTCGCGTCAGCAGGTCTTGGTGAATTGTATCAAATGATCATGGGACTTTAATACGAGGAACAGATTGTAGAGCAACTAACCTCGCTCTGGTATCTGTTCCTTTTAGTGATTATGGAGGTTGTTGCGGATGTCAGACATTTATCAGCATTTTCGAAAAGAAGAGCGCCCATTTATCGAGCAGGTCCTTTCCTGGCAAGATGATGTCAGCATGAAGTACCAACGTAAACTGACTGATTTTTTAAACCCGAGGGAGCAGATGATTCTCCATGCCATTATGGGTAATGATGCGGATCTAGTGTATGGAATGGAGGGTGGAGGTGAACAGAGCGAACGAAAACGGGCGATTATTGCTCCGGATTATGAAGTCGTCGAAACAGATGACTTTAAGCTCACATTACTTGAAGCCACCTATCCTGTAAAATTTATAACTCTTGAACATAGGGATGTCCTTGGTGCTTTCATGTCCCTAGGGATAAGGCGTGAGAAACTGGGTGACCTTGTGGTCCAGGATGGAAAAATACAAATCACCACAGCTGAAGAAATCAGTGATTACATCAAAATGAACCTCACAGGTATCAAACGTTCAACTGTCCAGTTTGAAGAAAAGCCGATGGCAGAACGTTTGGAAAGTGAAGAGACCTGGTTGACGAAAGAAACAACGGTCTCCTCCTTGCGACTTGATGTAATGGTGAAGGAAATTTATGGAATGTCCCGTAAAAAAGCGAGTCTTTTTATTGAAAGCGGCCAAGTGAAGGTCAACTTCCGTACGGTTGAAGATACCGCATTTTCATTAGAAGCAGGGGATCTCATTTCTCTCCGGGGAAAAGGGAGAAGCCGTTTGGATGACGTTCTCGGTCAGACTAAGAAAGAGAAGTATAAAGTGACGACAGCTAAATTAAATTAATTGTTACGGAAAGCAGGATTTAGTAGGTTCATGTCGAACCATTAACGTAATGGATTGAGTTGAGGAGGTGGATGGTGTGCCTTTAACACCACTGGATATTCATAACAAAGAATTCACAAGAGGATTCAGAGGGTACGATGAAGACGAAGTCAATGAATTTCTAGACCAGGTAATCAAAGATTATGAAATTGTCATCCGTCAAAAGAAAGAGTTAGAACGTGAGGTGGATCAGCTGAACGAACGGCTGGGTCATTTCAATAATATCGAAACGACTTTGAACAAGTCGATCCTCGTTGCCCAGGAAACAGCAGAAGATGTGAAGAACAGTGCGAATAAAGAATCGAAGCTGATCGTCAAGGAAGCGGAGAAGAATGCAGATCGCATCATCAATGAAGCATTGGAAAAATCACGCCGCATTTCAATTGAAGTGGAAGAGATGAAAAAACAGGCGAAAGTGTTCAAGATGAGATTACGGATGCTTGTTGAAGCCCAAATCGACATGATTGAAAATGATGACTGGGACCATTTGTTTGACACAGAAATCGAGGATGAGACAGAAGTCAAAAGAGAAATGGAAAAAGAGTACAGTTCTCAACAGTCGTAAAGAGTTGGTGTACATATTTGAAATCATCCATTTTATTTTACTAAGGTGCCGCCCCGGAGCGGCACCTTTCCTATTTGTTTTTTTAAGCCAGGGCCTATCTTTTTATGATACAATAACCTGGGAATAAGTTTCATGGAGGACGCTTATGCATGTGTATTATATAATCGCCATTCTGCTCATTTTTATCGATCAATGGACAAAATGGCTCGTAGTGACAAAAATGGATATCGGACAAAGCATACAAATCATTGAGAACTTCTTTTATTTGACTTCACATAGGAATCAGGGTGCAGCCTGGGGGATTTTGCAAGGCCAAATGTGGTTCTTCTATATCATTACAGTCGTTGTCATAGGCTTTGTCATTTATTATCTCCATCAATACGGAAAAGAAAGCCGGTTTATCGGCATCGCCCTTTCTTTGATTTTGGCAGGGGCCATCGGTAATTTCATCGATCGTGTGGTCCGGAAAGAGGTTGTCGATTTCGCGAATACGTATTTCTTTTCTTATAATTTTCCCATTTTCAATGTTGCTGACTCAGCTCTGGTAATCGGCGTCATTTTCGTAATGATCGCTACATTCATTGATGAGCGGAAAAAGAAAGGAAGTTTGAACTCTTGAGTGAAAAATATGTGGTAACAGAAAACGATCAATCCAAACGAATTGATAAACTTTTGACTGAAGTCATTCCAGATTCATCCAGGTCCCAAATCCAAGGCTGGTTGAAAGATCATGTCGTCCTTGTAGATGGGAAACCTGTGAAAAGTAATTATAAAGTCCAGCCAGATGATACGATCACCTGGGCTGTACCTGAACCGGAGCCAATGGATATTCTCCCTGAGAAAGTCGATCTTCATATCGTGTATGAAGATGAAGACGTCATTGTCGTCAATAAGCCGTCCGGGATGGTGATCCACCCGTCTGCAGGGCATCATTCAGGAACACTTGTAAATGCTTTGCTTTATCATTGTACAGACCTTTCAGGAATCAATGGAGTTGAACGTCCCGGGATCGTGCATCGGATTGATAAAGACACGAGTGGTCTTATCATGGTGGCAAAAAATGACCGTGCCCACAAATCTTTGGCTGAACAACTTTCAAAGAAAACAGTGGAGCGGAAATACGAAGCCATCGTGCATGGGGAAATCCATCACGAATATGGTACCATCGAAGCCCCGATCGGACGTGACACGAAAGATCGCCAGAAAATGGCGGTGGTGGATGGAGGGAGAGATGCAGTTACACATTTCAGGGTACTGCGTCACTTCACAGACTTTACGTTGGTAGAATGTACTCTTGAAACAGGAAGGACTCACCAAATACGGGTCCATATGCGCTATATCAGTCATCCGCTTGCGGGTGATCCTAAATATGGTCCGCGAAAAACATTGGATCTGAACGGACAGGCGCTCCATGCCAAATCTCTTGGTTTTGAACACCCGAGAACGGGCGAGTGGAAGAAATTCGAAGTCGAACCACCGCAGGACTTCAAAGAAACGCTCTCCTATTTAGAAACAAAAGAATTGTAAGCCGCCGAATATTATTGCTGACTTTACCGGTAGGAACATACAAAGCACCCTTGACAAAGCATGAAAGCTTTGACATAATCATCAATAGAATTGAACAGACCTTTAAACACAGTCCCGTGAGGCTGGAAAGGTGACGATGGATGCACAAACTGTGTGTATCAGGAGCCCCTTTTCTGCCTTTATGCGGAAGAGGGGCTTTTTCTATGACGAGGGAGGAAACAGTTATGAATCCAAAAGCTACCGTACTTGATGATGCAGCGATTCGCAGAGCATTAACGCGGATATCCCATGAAATCATCGAAAAGAACAAAGGAATTGAAGACCTCGTACTAGTCGGGATCAAAACCAGGGGTGTTCCGATCGCCCAGCGGTTAAAGCATAAAATCCAGGAAATAGAAGGGGCGGATCTGCCAGACGGAGAGCTGGATATCACCCTGTATAGGGATGATCTGACGCCACAGGAAAACGAAGCCGAGCCACAATTGAAAGCTACGAATATCCAGGCAGATATCGACGGGAAAAAAATCATCCTTATTGATGATGTGCTATACACAGGTCGGACTGTGCGTGCCGCAATGGACGCACTGATCGACCTTGGACGTCCAAGCCAAATCCAGTTGGCCGTCTTAGTGGATCGCGGCCATCGCGAATTGCCGATCCGGGCGGATTATGTCGGTAAAAATGTACCGACATCGCTTGATGAGATCATCACTGTCACGCTCTCTGAAACAGACGAGATGGATGAAGTGAAAATCTACGATAAGTAAATAATCTCTGACCTTTAATAGAAGTCCCGTGAGGCTTAAAAGGTTCGTAATGATGCTCATGTCTTTGTACATGGCTACCTCTTTGCGTACTTTTAAGCGCAAAGAGGTTTTTTTATGGGAAACGGATGGTCAAAGGGAAAAATATTGCTGGATGGGAATGAAAGGCTCGCTTCCCAAGGCGGCCTTCATTGATTACAAAGGAGGAAATGAATCATGAAACAACACGAAGCAGCTCTGGATGTAAATGAAGTACCTAAAATGCATAAATGGCTGACACTCAGTTTACAACACTTATTCGCAATGTTCGGAGCGACCATCCTCGTTCCGTTCTTAACAGGATTATCACCATCGGTAGCCCTTGTTTCAAGCGGTTTTGGTACACTTGCTTATCTTTTGATCACAAGAGGAAAAGTCCCAGCCTATCTGGGTTCGAGCTTTGCTTTTATTTATCCAATCATCGAAGTATCAAAATCAAGCGGAGTTGCAGGAGCGATGGTCGGGAGCTTCCTCGCAGGTCTGGTTTACGGTTTAGTCGCACTCTTAATCTCTATATTCGGAACGAAATGGTTGATGAATTTACTTCCTCCGATTGTTGTCGGACCAGTCATTATTGTGATCGGTCTCGGGCTTGCTTCAACTGCCATTGACATGGCGATGTATCTGCCTGGCCAGGAAGAAAATGTGTATAGCGGCACACACTTCATGGTCGCCTTAGTGACCTTAGGCATCACGATCATTGCTTCGATTTTCTTTAAAGGCTTCTTCTCCTTACTGCCGATTCTTTTCGGGATTTGCGGGGGATATGCCTTTGCCTTCACTCAGGGAATTGTCGATACAAGCGCAATCCAAGCGGAATGGAATGCCATTACCAGCGCGGGGTCATTAGCTGGTCTCCTTTCAGCCATTTTCAAAATGCCCGAGTTTGTCGTCCCTTTCGTCGATTTTTCTCCGATGGATGTGATCAGCTGGGAAATAGCCTTTCTGATGGTACCATTCGCCCTTGTGACGATCACCGAGCACACAGGGGATCAAATGGTCTTATCCAAAGTCGTCGGGAAGAATTTTTTGAAAAACCCTGGGCTTGATAAATCAATTCTTGGGGACGGTGTCGCAACATTCATCGCCTCATGCCTTGGCGGACCGCCAAATACGACTTATGGTGAGAACATCGGTGTATTAGCTATCACTCGTGTGTACAGCGTCTTCGTCATCGGAGGAGCGGCTGTCATTGCCATAGTCTTCGGATTTATCGGCATGGTGACCGCAGTCATCAGTTCGATCCCGACGGCGGTCATGGGAGGCGTATCCATCCTGCTTTTCGGAATCATCGCCTCAAGCGGGCTCCGTATGCTGATCGACAATCAAATTGATTTCGGCGAAAAAAGGAATTTGATTGTCGCCTCTGTCATCCTGGTCATCGGGGTAGGCGGCGCATATATCCAAGTGACAGATCGGGTGCAGATTGCTGGAATGGCTCTTGCAGCTATCATCGGAGTTATTTTGAATCTGATCCTCCCAGGTAAAGAGAAAGGGCGTGGAAACGGCAGCATGTTTGAAGCGCCGGAGCTTGAAAATGAAAAGAACAAGGAATATGTAGCGTAAATACAACCAACACTCAAACACGTTTTAACCGGGTCCCGTGAGGCTCAAAAGGTGTACGAGGGATTGGCTCGTTCGGCATGCGACGAGCAGAGCACCCCCGACACCAGGGGGTGCTCTTTTTATCCTTTGATATATCTATTAATAATAGATCGGAGAGATGAGAATGCCTGCAATTAAGAGATTGCATCACTTGTTGTCAATGAAACACATGACGAACGACAAAATTCACCACCTGTTTTCCATTGCAAGGAAAATGGAACAGATGAATGAGATTCCCTCCTTTAAGGGGAAGTTCGCTGCCAATTTGTTTCTTGAACCAAGCACAAGGACTAAGAGCAGTTTTCACATCGCCCAACGGAGACTTGGAATGGATGTGCTCCAATTGGACGGTACGGACTCAAGCCTTGTAAAAGGAGAAAGTTTATACGACACCTTGAAGACACTTGAGTCCATAGGTGTGGAGCTCGCTGTCGTCCGTCAATCGGAATCCGGGCTGTTAGACCATTGTGCAGAAGGATTGAACCTTTCCTTAATTAATGCCGGTGATGGTTGCGGGGAGCATCCGACGCAGTCACTGCTCGACCTGTACACGATCCATGAACATTTTCAATATTTCCAAGGCTTAGATGTCTGCATAGCTGGTGATTTGAAACACAGTCGTGTAGCCAGGTCCAACGCCTTTGCATTAAAACAGCTGGGCGCCAATGTGTTTTTTGTAACCAAACCTGAATGGCAGGATGATTCACTTTCCAACCATTACATTACGATGGATGAGGCGGTTGATCGTTGTGACGTTTTGATGCTGCTGAGAATCCAACATGAGAGGCATGAGAAAGGGGATGCGACATCTTCCTACCTGAAGGAATTCGGCCTGACGACAGAAAGAGAAGCTCGAATGAAACCTGACAGCATTATCCTGCATCCAGCACCTGTGAACAGGGGAGTCGAGATTGACGGCTCGCTCGTCGAATCAGGAAAGTCGAGGATTTTCAAGCAAATGGCCAATGGAGTAAATGTAAGAATGGCCGTAATCGAAGCACTTATGAAAGGGGAACTATAAATGAAAATGAAAATAACGAATGGAAAGCTCTTGGAAAATGGGAGTTATATTAACGGTGAGGTGCTGATCGATCAAGGTACGATCGTCGAAACTGGCGAAGAAGTGGGAGAGGCAGATGCCACGATTGATGCGAAGGGTAACCTGATTTTACCGGGATTAGTAGATGTCCATGTCCATTTAAGGGAACCTGGAGGGAAAGCCAAAGAAACGATTCTTACCGGGACAAAATCAGCAGCCAAAGGTGGTTTTACGACTGTATGCGCGATGCCGAACACAACACCTGTTCCGGATTCAGCAGCTGTCATGGATGATGTGCTTGAAAGAATTGATAAGGACGCACGTGTGAGAGTGCTCCCTTATGCTTCCATCACAACCCGTCAAATCGGAAGTGATCTTGTTGATATGGATGCGTTAAGTGAGAGAGGAGCGTTCGCCTTCACTGATGATGGTGTAGGGGTTCAGTCCGCGGGTAAGATGTATGAAGCCATGAAAGAAGCAAGCCGTTTGAACAAAGCGATTGTTGCTCACTGTGAAGATAATTCCCTCCTCTATAAAGGGGTCTCCCACCTCGGAGAAGTGAGTGAACGCTTGAATTTGCCTGGAATTGCGAACATAGCAGAGTCTGTGCAGATCGCCAGAGATGTTTTGTTAGCAGAAGCAACAGGCTGTCATTATCATGTATGCCACGTATCAACGAAAGAATCCGTCCGCGTCATCCGCGATGCAAAGAAGGCAGGAATAAAGGTGACTGCAGAAGTTACACCACACCACTTACTTCTGAATGAAAGTGACATTCCTGAAGATGATGGTTTTTACAAAATGAACCCGCCTCTCCGTTCAAAAGAGGATCAACAAGCATTGATTCAAGGGTTGTTGGACGGAACGATCGACTTTATCGCGACAGATCATGCGCCACATACAGAAGAAGATAAGCGACAGGGTTTTTTATCTTCCCCTTTCGGAATTACTGGATTGGAAACAGCATTTCCACTTTTATATACCCATGTGGTCGAGAAGGGACTTGCACCGATGGAACAGTTGATTGACTGGCTGACCATCAAGCCTGCAGAAACGTTCGGTTTACCTTATGGAACATTAAAGACAGGAGCGCCCGCTGACTTGACGATTGTTGATTTAGATAAAAAGGAAGCGATTGACAGACACAGGTTTTTGTCAAAAGGAAAGAACACACCTTTTCATGGATGGACAGTGAAAGGGTGGCCGGTACTTACTATTGTCAACGGAAATATAGTGTGGGAGGAGACTTCATATGAGACAACTCGTGCTTGAAGATGGAACAGTATTCGCAGGTGAGGGATTCGGAAGTGATAGAGAAAGTATCGGGGAAGTCGTTTTCAACACTGGAATGACTGGATATCAGGAAGTGATTTCTGACCCTTCCTACTGTGGACAGCTTGTTACCTTCACTTATCCACTGGTCGGAAATTATGGAATCAACCGGGATGATTTTGAAACGGTCAACCCGGCTATACTCGGTGTGATCGTTAAAGAACATTGTGAGCATCCTTCTAATTTCAGAAGTGAAGAAACTCTTGATGCTTTTCTGAAAGCTAAAAACATTCCCGGAATCAGCGGGATCGATACGAGGAAATTGACCAAAATCATCCGCCAGCACGGCACGATGAAAGCGATGCTCACAACAACCGACCGCTCACTTGAAGAAACTTTGAAAATTCTCGAAAGTACTCCTTTACAAAGAGACCAGGTCAAGCAAGTGTCTACGGTCAAACCATATGTCGTTCCAGGTAGAGGAAAACGAATCGTACTGATGGATTTTGGAATGAAGCATGGAATCTTACGTGAATTCACAAAGCGTCACTGTCATGTCACTGTCGTCCCTTACCATACCTCAGCAGAGGAAATTGAACGCCTGAAACCGGATGGGGTGATGTTATCTAATGGACCTGGGGACCCGAAAGACGTACCGGAAGCGATTCAGACGATCCGCCAGCTGATCACCCGCATGCCTGTGTTCGGTATATGTTTAGGTCATCAATTGATCGCTCTTGCTTGTGGGGGAGATACTTCCAAGATGAAATTCGGCCACCGGGGTGCCAATCAGCCAGTTAAGGATCCAGGTACAGGAAGGACATATATGACTTCACAAAACCACGGCTATGCCGTAGATCGGCACTCTTTGGAGCAGACAAATTTGACTGTTACACAATTTTCTTTAAACGACGAGTCGGTAGAAGGATTGAATCATAACCATCATCCGGTCTTCAGTGTCCAGTATCATCCCGAAAGCTCACCAGGGCCAGAGGATACCGCCCACTTGTTCGATGAATTTTTGACCAGAATTAAGAATGACCAAACGACATTAAAGGAGGATGCCTCATGCCTAAGCGTACAGATTTAACAAAAATTCTTGTCATCGGTTCTGGACCGATCGTCATTGGTCAGGCAGCAGAGTTCGATTACTCAGGGACACAAGCTTGTCAATCTTTGAAAGAAGAAGGGTATGAAGTCATTCTAGCAAACTCGAATCCGGCAACGATCATGACAGATCATACGTTTGCAGACCAAGTTTATATGGAGCCGCTCACCTTGGAATTTTTACAAAAGATCATCCGTAAAGAGAAACCTGAGGCAATTCTGCCGACCCTTGGAGGCCAGACAGGTCTGAATCTTGCTGTAGAGCTGAGTGAATCAGGAATCCTTGATCAATATGACGTAGAGCTGTTAGGAACACCACTGGATGCCATTCAACGAGCAGAGGACAGGGAGAAGTTCCGTTCGTTGATGCATGAAATGGACCAGCCAGTACCGGAAAGTGAGATTGTCAGTTCAGTAGAAGGAGCGTTGACATTTGCAGAAGAGATCGGCTACCCGGTCATTGTAAGACCTGCTTATACGATGGGAGGAGCCGGCGGCGGGATGTGTGATGACGAAGCACAGCTGAAAGAAACAGCGAGGAACGGATTGGCATTATCACCTGTCAATCAGTGCTTAATTGAAAAGAATATCGCTGGATTTAAAGAAGTTGAATATGAAGTGATGCGTGATCACCTTGATAATAAAATCGTCGTTTGTAACATGGAGAATTTCGATCCCGTCGGTATTCATACAGGAGATTCTATAGTCGTCGCTCCTTCACAAACGCTCAGTGATCGTGAATACCAAATGTTGAGAAATGCTTCACTGGAGATCATTCAGGCATTAGAAATCGAAGGAGGCTGCAACGTCCAGCTTGCTTTAGACCCGCACAGTTTCCAGTACTACGTCATAGAAGTCAATCCAAGGGTCAGTCGTTCTTCCGCACTCGCCTCGAAAGCGACCGGCTATCCGATTGCTAAGCTGGCAGCAAAGATCGCTGTCGGCATGACTCTGGATGAAATCAAGAATCCGATCACCGGGACAACTTACGCCTGTTTTGAACCAGCACTTGATTATGTAGTCACAAAAATTCCCCGGTGGCCATTTGATAAATTCGCCAAAGGAAACAGGAGTCTCGGTACACAGATGAAGGCGACGGGTGAAGTGATGAGCATCGGGCGTACGCTGGAAGAATCTCTTTTGAAAGGAGTCCGTTCCCTGGAAGGAGAGACAGAAGAGCTTTACTTGAATTCAGCATTGAAACTATCAGAGGAAGAACTTTGCTCACGTATGAAACGTGCGGACGACGAGAGAATCTTCCTATTGGCAGAGGCGTTAAGAAGAGGGTATCGTTTAGATGAAATCCATGATATGACAGGCATTGATTACTTCTTCTTACACAAACTGAAGCGAATCATAGATTTGGAAAGAGAAATAAGTCAACATGGACTCACTTCAGGGGTACTGGAATCAGTGAAAAAGACTGGCTTCTCAGATCAGCAAATTGCAAGGTTAACAGGAACGACGGCAGCAGAAGTTTTACAAGTGAGAAGAGAGAGAGGCATCCGTCCGGTTTATAAAATGGTCGACACTTGTGCAGGGGAATTCGTTTCGGAAACTCCTTATTTTTATAGCAGTTATGAAGATGAAAATGAATCCATTGCTTCATCGAACAAAAAAGTGCTCGTTATCGGCTCCGGACCCATTCGGATCGGTCAAGGAGTCGAGTTCGACTATGCGACTGTCCACTCAGTGCTGGCACTGAAAGAAATGGGTTATGAAGCTATCATTATGAACAATAACCCAGAGACGGTTTCCACAGACTTCAGTGTCTCAGATAAATTGTATTTTGAACCACTGACACTTGAGGATGTCATGAATGTCATCGATTTAGAGCAGCCAGAAGGGGTCATCGTACAATTCGGTGGTCAGACCGCTATCAACCTTGTGGATGAATTAACCCGTGAAGGAGTCAGGATTCTCGGAACAACAATGGAGTCGATCGACCAAACAGAAGACCGCGATTTATTCGAACAGTTGCTGAACAAACTTGAAATCCCTAAGCCAGGAGGAGAAAGCGTCACAAGTGAAGAAGAAGCTTACAAGGCAGCTGAGAAAATCGGTTATCCTATAGTTGTGCGGCCATCCTACGTACTTGGTGGACGCGCAATGGCAATCGTCTATTCAGATGAGGAATTAGTATCTTATTTAGAAAACAATGTAACTGTTCATAATGGTCATCCGATATTGATTGATAAATATATGACAGGGATGGAAATAGAAGTCGATGCGATTTCAGATGGAAAAGATGTTTTCATTCCTGGGATTATGGAACATATTGAACGCGCAGGGGTCCATTCAGGGGATTCCATGGCTGTTTATCCGACCCAGCGCCTCACACAAGAACTTGAAAACCAATGTGTGGATGCGACAACGAAAATCGCCCGCGAACTGAATATGAAGGGATTGATCAACATTCAGTTCGTCGTTTTCAAAGGGACAGCTTATGTGCTTGAGGTCAACCCTCGGGCGAGCAGAACAGTACCTTTCTTAAGTAAGATTACAGGGGTGCCTATGGCGAGACTGGCTACTCAAGTCATCCTTGGTGATTCTTTACAGGCACACGGATATAGTTCAGGGGTAGCCCGCAAACCGGACGGCGTCTATGTGAAAGTCCCTGTGTTCTCATTTGAAAAACTGCGTAGTGTCGATACAACCCTGGGACCTGAAATGAAATCGACCGGGGAAGTCATCGGGTATGATCAGACACTTGAAAAAGCCCTTTACAAAGGAATGACATCAGCAGGATTGAAAATTCCCACTCAAGGCTCTGTACTCTTGACAGTAGCAGATAAAGATAAAGGAGAGATGCTTGAGATTGCGCGCACCTTTTACGAACTTGGTTTCCGGCTGTTTGCTACAGAAGGAACTGCGACAATCATTCAGCAAGCGGATATTCCAGTGGAGGCCGTCGGGAAAGTAGGCTCAGATCAGCGCGACGTCATCGATTTGATCCAGACAGGCGAGGTACAAGTCGTCGTGAACACACTGAACAAGGGGATGCGTGCAAGGTCGGACGGCTTCAGAATTCGTCGGGAAGCGGTCGAGCATGGCATCGCTTGTCTGACAAGCCTGGATACAGCTAAGTCGATTGTTGATGTCATCAACGCTATGTCCTTCAGTGCTCGAGCCATCAGCCCGATGGAAGGAGTGACCATATGAAACGTGAACTGATGGAGATCACTGAACATCATTTGGTTGCGAAAGATACGTATCGGATGATCCTTAAAGGGGCTATGGCTGATGAGGCAGTGCAACCTGGTCAGTTTGTCCATATCCGAATCAGCAGTGATCACTATTTGAGAAGACCGGTTTCTATATGTGACATCGACCCGCAAAATGGCACAATGACTCTTCTATATAAAGTGTTGGGTAAGGGGACAGAAGCTTTGACAGAAAAAAAGGCAGGCGGCCAATTGGATGTGCTTGGTCCAGGAGGGAAAGGGTTTCCGGTCGATGAGGTCGAATGTAAACATGCGCTCCTCATCGGCGGAGGCATCGGTGTACCGCCACTCTATAACCTGGCAAGACAGCTGAGAGATAAAGATATCCACGTCACAAGTATTTTAGGATTCCAATCCCTATCTGATGCCTTTTTGATAAAAGAATTCGGTGCACTGGGCGACGTGTTCGTGACAACGGATGATGGAACGCTTGGTCATCAAGGAAGAGTCACAGATCTGCTTGCTGATCTGCAAGGAACATTCGATATGTACTTCACCTGCGGTCCGACAGTTATGTTGAAAGCAGTATCTGATGAGCTTCCAGATGTTCCGGGATATATTTCGATGGAAGAACGGATGGGCTGCGGCATAGGGGCTTGTTTTGCTTGTGTAGTTGAATCGCATGATGAGAAAGGCTACAGGAGGATTTGCTGTGATGGTCCTGTCTTTGATTCCAGGGAGGTTGTTTTAAAATGAATATGAATGTAGCACTGCCAGGCTTAACTTTGAAGAATCCAATCATGCCTGCCTCCGGGTGTTTCGGGTTCGGGAAAGAGTTCGCACAATTTTACGAGTTGTCCGATCTGGGAGCCGTCATCATGAAAGCGGCAACCGCAGAAAAGCGTTTCGGAAATGATACACCAAGGGTTGCTGAAGCCTCCAGCGGTATGCTGAATGCGATCGGTCTGCAAAATCCAGGAGTGGAAGGAATCATTAAAGAAGAAATTCCATTTTTGAAAGAACACGGCATGCCGATCATTGCTAATGTCGCTGGAGGAACGGTGGATGAATATGTAGAGGTCGCTGAAAAAATATCAGAACATGTAGATGCACTAGAACTGAACATTTCCTGTCCAAATGTAAAAGAGGGTGGTGTCCAGTTCGGTACAGACGCAGGTCTGGCCGAAGATGTGACTAGACGTGTCGTTGAAGCAAGCCATGTGCCTGTCTATGTGAAGCTCTCACCGAATGTAACGGACATCATCACTATGGCAAAGGCTGTAGAAGTGGCGGGAGCAAGCGGTTTGTCCATGATCAATACATTGACGGCAATGCGAATCGATCCGAAAACAAGAAAACCGATCCTGTCAAATAAGACAGGAGGGCTCTCAGGGGCCGCCATCAAACCTGTGAGCATCCGGATGATCCATCAAGTATATGAAGCTGTCAACTTGCCGATTATCGGTATGGGTGGTATTGAAAGTGCTGAAGATGTCATTGAATACCTTCTCGCTGGGGCAAGCGCCGTAGCAGTGGGCAGTGCCAACTTCAAAAACCCTTTAATATGTAAAGAGATCATTGATGAGTTACCAAATACGCTGCAAAAATATGGCTTCACGTCGGTGGAAGAAGTTATAGGAGGTGCACATGATGAGTCAACTGAAAACCGTGTATTTCGCTCTTGACTTTGAAACAGGAATTGAAGCTGTTCAATTTTTGAAAAAACACCGTCTGGAAGGAATTCCTGTCAAAGTGGGAATGGAACTTTTTTATCGAGAAGGAGCTGAAGTGATCAATCAATTGAAACAGCAGGGACATGATATTTTCCTCGACTTGAAGTTACATGACATCCCGGAAACTGTCAGACGGTCGATGCGTAATATAGCAAAGCTGGAGGTTGATGTTGTCAACGTGCATGCCCAGGGCGGAAAAACGATGATGAGAGCTGCAAAAGAAGGACTGGAAGAAGGTGCACAAGGAAAGCGCCCAGTACTACTTGCTGTGACAATGTTGACATCCTCCGATCAAACGATGGTGGAAGAGGAATTGCTGCTTTCACATAAGCTCCCAGAAGTGGTCCGTCATTTTGCCGAGATTGCGGAAAAGAGCGGAATGGACGGAGTCGTTTGTTCGGTTGAAGAAGCAGAACTGGTAAAAACACACACCAATCTTTTAACATTGACTCCTGGCATCCGACTGAATGGTGGGGAGACACATGATCAAAAACGTGTAGCAACACCAGAAGTCGCAAATGAAAAAGGGAGTGACGCCATCGTCGTCGGACGGGCGATCAGAGAAGCGGACGATCCGGCAGCTGCATATGAACAGATCAAGGAGGCTTTCCATAATGAAGAACCAACAACTCATCAGTGATTTACTAGCGATCGGGGCGGTCAGAATAGAAACGGAAGATTTTTTCACTTGGACCTCTGGTATTAAGTCACCGGTTTATTGTGATAACCGGTTGACAATGTCTTACCCGAAGATACGAAGGCAGATTGCAGAAACGTTCGTAAAAAAAATCAACAGGCACGAACCTGCTATCGATGTGATAGCTGGCTGTGCCACAGCTGGTATCCCTCATGCTGCCTGGGTAGCAGAACAGATGGACTTGCCGATGGTATATGTGCGTTCTTCTGCTAAGAAACACGGCAAAGGCAACCAAATTGAAGGCCAGATTGAACCTGGTCAGAGAGCTGTAGTAATAGAAGATCTGATTTCCACAGGGAAGTCTTCCATTGCAGCAGCAGATGCATTGGAAAAAGCGGGAGTAGAGATCGTGGAAGTTTTATCGATCTTCACCTACGGGTTGAAAAGTGCTGAGGAAGCATTTACTGAAAAGGGTTACACCTATAGTGCCATCGCAAGCTATGAGAACCTTCTTGATCAACTTGTAGAAGAGAACGTCATGAAAGCAGATGAGCGTAAACTGATGGAAAAATGGCGCCAGGACCCTTATGTTTTTACACAATCTTAAAAAACCAGGAGTTGCTATTTAAGGTAGCTCCTAGTAGGATGAAGACATCAAAGAGTATTGGTGATGATGATGAAATCAAACAAACATTCCTTTTTCATTCTCATGAATGCCTCCCTCGGTTTATTGACATGTTTCGTTTATTTATATACATGGGTGGCGTTCTCTTTTATGGAATCGATGTGGTCCTGGGAACCATTGCTCAGCCTTGCTGGTTCAATAGCCATTTTCATCATATGGAATGTTTATATGTTGAAAAGGGAACAGAAGCGGTACTGGGCACAGGCGATCTTTTCCTATCTTGGATCCATTGCGATTTTTGCCTATTTCTTGACATGAAGCCACGAAATCCCTCGTGGCTTTTTTATCGTTGAAAATAACAGTCAATGAATACTGATTCTGTAAGAAAAACAGGAGTGTATCAGTTGTCCTTGAATGGAAAACGAATTACGATAGATAAAGTAACCGAACATACTACATACAGGAAGGGGGGCACCATGAAGGTACCATTCGTTCAATCTTACTGGCTGCGCCGGCTGCTTGCTTCGGATCCGGGACGGAAAAGGCTTAATCAGGCAGGAAAAGCCACAGTCAGTCTCATTTCATCTGTATTTACAACGATGATGATTCTCAACTTGTTGGACCAGCAAACTTTACTTCCTTCAATCATTTCAGGGATTGCCGGCTTAATGGGAATTATGATAGTGATGGATGAAACGAAAGAAAAAAAGCAAGTGACGACAGGGTTACTTGCCTTATCAGCTGGAATAGGGGTTACGCTCGGATCTTTGCTAGCATGGAATGCTTTCTTGGTTTCCACCCTTATGATAGTCATCATATTCAGCAGCTTTTATTTCTCCAGGTTCGGTAGCCGTTATTTTTCCCTTGGGATGATCGGTTTTTTCACTGTTTATTTTTCGTCTTTTTTACAACTTTCTCCAGCCCAGTTTCCCTGGTTTTATGTGGCGATCGTTATAGGTGTAAGCTACGCCTTTCTTTATAATTTCATTTTGTTCAAGGATTCTGTTCAAATGTTGAAAAGAAGTATGCAGTCTTTTCATAGACAAGCGAATCTCACCTTTCAACTTCTAATTGAAATCATAGAGGATCCAGAAATCAAAGAGTCAAGAAAGAAGAAATTGGACTATAACATCGGCAAGCTTCGCAAATATGCAAGCAATGTAGCCACCGAATTGAATGCCCAGGACATTCGTAAGCTATGGCCGGGACTGAAGCCGAACCAACTGCGCCTCTATGTCTTCGATGCAGCAATGTTCATAATGACCCTGTCAGATAGTTTACAGAAATTGAAAAAAGATGACGCACTGGAAACGGTGGAGCTACGCACAATATTGATCGAAGTCATATCAACTTTGAAAAACGCCGACGTCCTTGATGAAGCACACCAAGAACAGAATTTACTGGAAGCAGAAAAGGTCGTCCATTCGCTTCGACAGACGATTGATGATCTTTTTGAACAAAGTATGGATCAACCAGAAGGGTGGCTTTATTTATTGCGTCGGATCGAGGCGATCGCGACCCATGTAACGAAAGGCGCCATCGATGTCCAATATTATATCAGGGACCTATCTGCCTTTGATACTATCGAGGAAGAACCTGCTGAGGAGGAAGAGGAAGAAGAGGAAGAAGGAATGAAACCGACCACCAAAAAAGCGATACAGTCGCTGATCGCTGGTACGATAGCAATCATAGTCGGTTATTTGATTTCACCCATTCAACCATATTGGGTTTTATTGACCACGTTCATTGTGCAATTAGGAACAGAAACCGTAGGCCGCACATATCTGAAAGGTTTGGAACGGTCAATTGGTACGGTCATCGGGGCAGGAATCGGTTTCATTTTAGCGAAGTTGGTGTCGGGGCATTCAGAATTAGAAGTCGTGTTACTGTTTACCGTCATCTTTCTTGCCTTTTATTTACTCTCGGTATCCTATACATTGATGACTATGTTCATTACGATGTTGATTGCTTTCATGTATGATTTGATTCTTGGAGGTATCAGCTATGAGCTGCTTGAAGCAAGAGTGGTGGATACGATTGCGGGTGCAGCGATCGCTCTTGGTGTTTCTGCATTGATTTATCCTACGAGAACGATGGATAAAGTATCAGAAGTATTCATCGATTACTTAGTGGACCTCGATGCATATGTCACAGAGTATGTGAAAAGCTTTCAAAAAATGGCGAGTGTCAAAGGCCTGGCCGATCTCGCCTTCGATATGGATGAAAAAATTCAAACGATCGAGGACGAGTCAAAGCCTATATTACAGGGGCCCGGGGGGAGGAAGTATTCAGGGCTGCCGAGATTGATCACACTATTCACAGCGATCAACTATTACGCTAAGCACTTAGTGGCATCTTCCTATCAAAAGAACTTCCAATACCCTGATGAAGTCGGTTTGCTATTCCAATCGATGGAAGAAAAATTGAGTCATAACATCCAAGTCCTTAAAGCGCTGATTGAAACGAAGGAAATTTCCGGATCCTTCTATAATTTGCAGTCGGAACGGGAAGAAATTGAACGACGTGCCCCTGGTCATCAAGAAAATCAAGGGGATCTTGTCCATCATTTATATTATATATGGAAAATCAATCAAGCCTTGCTATTGATCGGAGAGGAGCTTGGTTTGGATGAAAAAAATAAAGAGAGTTAGCTGGAATCACTTCCCTGCCCCTCATAAGGGGCAGGTTCATTTTTGAAGCAATTGAGAGTCGTAATGATTGAGAAAATTATCCAGGTTTGAAATACTAGTACTTATTGCAAAAGAAGTTTCCTGGTGGATGGAAAGAATCGATTGAAAGAAATACAGCAGGAGAGAGGTGCAACGGTATGCAATGGATATTGATGCTGCTTGTTTTTATCGGTGGGGTTGGTATGGCTATACAATCATCGGTGAATGGTGGCTTAGGTCAGAAAATCGGAGTGTTTGAAGGTGCGTTTGTATCCTTTTTAGTAGGTACAGTCGTCTTATTCATCGTTATGCTTTTCTTTGGAAGAGGGAACATCATACAGGTTTTTCAGGTTCCGAAGTGGCAGCTCACCGGAGGATTGCTGGGAGCTTTTTTTGTGTCGGTCATGGTCTTATCTGTGCCGCGTATCGGGGTAGGTGCTGCGATTTTCACCCTTATCTCAGCGCAGTTGATTGCCAGTTCTTTGATCGACCATTATGGGTGGCTGGGCATGAGACAAATTCCATTAGATGGTCAGCGGATAGCTGGGATGGTCCTGATGCTTGTTGCAATCATTCTATACACAAAGAAGTAGCTGTAACCTGTTATAATTTTTACATAAGGTCCGTTTGCCGTATGGTGTCTGGGAGGGCAGGGAAAAACAGCTCGCTTTCCGCGGGCAGACGCCGAGCCTCCTCGAGCTATTCGCTCTGCGGGGTCTCGTCTAGTCCGCTTTTCCCGCAGGAGTCTCCCTGTTTTCCCTGCCCTCCCTGCTTTATTTTTACGAACGGACTATAGTAGGGGCTCCCTACATAATGTGAACAGAATGAATTACCAAGGGCAGCGTGGCGAATTCTATGATTCGTTAATGTTCCGTTCCTCCTATTTAGGGAAAGGTGGCCGGGGAAATGACGAGACTCCTGTGGGGTCAGAGACATGGTGAGACCCCGCAGGACGAAGTTCGAGGCGGCTCACCGTACTCCCCATGGAAAGCGAGTTATTTCGTGGCTACTGAAGACCTCCAACTTTCTGAGTTATGCATCAAAGAAAAAGCCGAGTAGGACGGTTTATCGTTCAACTCGGTTTCTTTATTATGACGAGACATTTTCCATGAGCTTTAGTATTCGTTTGATATTGACGGTAAATATCGCCAAAGACCCTTGTACACGCAGGGTATTCTTTTTGGATGGGCCTCGTTGATTCCACGATGAGCGTTCGGTGGTGACGCCTGCGGGAACAGCGCGAGCCGAAGATCCACTTGGTCAAGTGATCTTCTTGACCAAGTTAGCTGAGGCCGTGCCCGCGGCAAGCATCCACCGACAAGCGATTCGTGAGAAGCAACAACAAACTTTAACTGCTCCTCTAGATTGAAGAGTTTTTTCACCAGCCTCAGTTATTTCCCCGACCACCTTCTCCTCACCTGAAGACGGAACAGCCAAACTATAGCAGAATCAAGTCTTCCTCTATCTAACTTGTTCGTGGGATGAATTTAGTTGCTCCTTTTATAAAACGGGAGTCACCTGATACAAAACATTCGTTACGATAAACATAGCTAAGAAAAAAACACGAACCTATCCATGCTGGGTTCGTGTTTTTATTGTGAAAAATCCTGTACTTGACTATCTTTGCGGGTCGTTGAAAGTCTTCCCGGATTTTGAGATGGTGATTCTTTCTTCTCCCGTGCTCGGCTGAACTGCGTCTTTGCTTTTTTGTGGATTGCGTTTAGACTTTGAATTCTTGCTCATCGCTTCATTCCTCCTCTCGAAAAAAGTGAACGGCATGATTAGTGTGCAAATATACAGGGGTGATTATGTAAAAAACCCTCATGCCAGTCAAGAGCATGAGGGTAATTCTTTAAGTTCGGCTTTTCAGCTTTTTAACGAAAGAAGCATCGGGTGTTACGAATAGGGTTTGCTGATGATCGTAAGTGACATAACCCGGTTTCGCTCCTGACGGTTTTTTAACATGACGGATTTTCGTATAGTCGACAGGGACTGTAGAGGAACGGCTCGATTTACTGAAGTTGGCAGCAAGTTGAGCAGCTTCAAAGAGCGTATCTTCACTAGGATCTTCATCACGTATCACCACGTGCGAACCTGGAATGTCTTTCGCGTGCAGCCAAATATCCGTTTTATTCGCCAGGCGGTTGGTCAGGTATTCGTTTTGCTTATTATTTCGACCGACATAAATAAGAGTTCCATCACTTGATTCAAAGCTTTCTGGTGAAGGCTTGGATGGTTTGTTTTTCTTATTCCCTTTCGAGGCGGGCTTTTTCTTTAAATAACCTTGCTCGCGAAGTTCTTCACGTATTTCTTCGATGTCCTCCTCACGAGCGGATTCCACTTGCTGAATCAAGCGCTCGAAGTAGAGGATTTCATCTTCCGCTTTAGTAATTTCTTTTTGAACGACTTCCTTCGATTTTTTCATTTTCTGATAAGTTTGGAAGTAGTTCTGAGCATTGTCACTAGGAGACTTATTCGGGTTCAATTCGATTGTCATTTCGGATTGGTCCGGATCATAGTAATCGATGACTGTTACTTCAGCATCCCCCGTTTTTACCAGGTGCATGTGTGCGGTCAACAGCTCGCCCAGTCGCTGGTATTCAGCAGCAGATTCGGATTTCTTAAGCGTTCCCTGGTGCTTTTTGATTTTTCGTAAATTCTTATCCCGCTCATTTTTCAAGAAACGGTGAAGGTCGCCGGCCTGTTGTTTCACACGATCCCGTTCTGCTTTTCCTGAGTAATAATCATCGAGCATCTGACTGACAGTAGCATAGTTTTCGACTTTTTCTGTGAAAGCCTGTAGAGGTACCACATAAAATTGTTCGCGATCTGCTAGATGGACTTGTGGTTCATAATCATGCTCCAATATCCGGTTGCGGATGTTTCGATAAGCTTCCATATATGCATTCGCACCACCGAGACCTGCTTGATGGACAATTTCCTTAGTCATCATCGGGGAGAATCCCATTACGATATTCAAGATTTGTTTGTCCATTTTCCCAGAATTGAAATCCAATTTTTTAATGAAGGTTTCCGGCTCAAGCTCCACAGGATTAATTTTGCCTTGTTCTGGAGGCAGTTTGTATGGCTGACCGGGCATTATCGTCCTATGCCGGTTTTGAGAAGGTGGTAAATGTTTGATGCTGTCTAACATATGACCCTCTTCGATGAGAAGGATGTTCGAGTGTTTCCCCATCACTTCGATGACAAGTGTTTTCAGTGTTTCATCACCGACTTCATTCCGGGTCCTTACTTGGAATTTGACGATTCGTTCCATACTTACTTGCTCTATGCTCTCAATAAAACCACCGATCAAATGTTTTCGTAACAGCATACATAACATTGGTGGTTCCTTCGGGTTGTTGTATTGATCTTCTGTTAAATGGAAGCGTGCATAGCTCGGGTGAGCGGATAGCAGCAGTGTATGATTCTTTCGTTGGGAACGGACTGTAAAGACAAGTTCCGTTTCTGTTGGTTGGTATATTTTCATAATTCGGCCGGACTGGATCGTTTCATTGAGTTCATGTGTGATCGCCCGGGTTACAATTCCGTCAAAAGACATCGTCTTCACCTCTCTAATGTTGCAAGTATAGCATGATTCAAAGCTTGAGTTCTAAGAGAATCCATTAAAATGCTCAATGATTCGCTTAATCGCCGAGGAATTTGATAAAATAGAATCCAGTACATATTTTACATATGGGTGTGATGGATTATGACAAAGAGTATGACAGGTTATGGGAAACAAACAATAGAAGTAGGGGAATCGCGGCTGCACGTGGAAGTGCGCTCGGTCAACCACCGTTTTCTTGATATAGCTGTGAAAATTCCGCGTACACTGTTATTTCTGGAAGATCAGATGAAGAGACTAGTGAAAAACAGGTTATCAAGAGGCCGTGTCGATCTTTTCGTGACGATTGAAGGAGAAAGTTTGTTCGGAAAGAAAATTACTGTCGACTGGCCGATCGTCGATCAATACATAAGAGAATTAGATGAATTGAAGAGCCGCTATGATTTGACGGGTGAAATAACTATTGATATGGTATCCAAGTTAGAAGAAGTTTTTTCTGTGCAAGAAGTGGAAGAGGATACAGGAACCTTGCAAAATACATTGTTGGAGGCTGTTGATGAAGCAGTTAAGCAAGTAATGCAAATGCGTTCTATTGAAGGTGAACAACTGCATAAAGACCTCCGATTGCGTGTTACGAATATACGTCATTTGCTCCGGGAATTAGAAGAACGCAGACCGATCGTAATTGAAGAATTCAAGGAAAGAATACGGTCAAGAGTAGAGGAATACATGAAGGAGCAAATTCATCCTGACGAGACGAAAGTTCTCCAGGAAGTAGCCCTGTTAGCGGAAAAAGGGGATGTGACCGAAGAGCTTACTCGTTTGGAATCTCATCTTATCCAATTTGCATCTACCCTGGATTGGAACGAGCCGATTGGTCGCCGCCTCGACTTCATCGTCCAGGAAATGCATCGGGAAGTGAATACCATCGGGTCGAAATCCAATGATGGAGAAGTGATGGAAGCGGTCGTCAACTTGAAGAGTGAAATAGAAAAAATGAAAGAACAAGTGCAAAATGTTGAATAACAATTGTGTTTATCCCTAGTTTTTTCATATAATAGAATTAGTGATTATTGTACTTGGCCAGAAGAAGGAGGAGTCAGCTTTGAGTTTAAAGTTAATCAATATAGGTTTTGGTAACGTTGTATCTGCCAACCGTATCATATCGATCGTTTCACCGGAGTCCGCTCCGATCAAACGTATCATTACAGTCGCTCGTGACAATAATAAACTAGTAGATGCTACATATGGCCGTCGTACTCGTGCGGTCATCGTAACTGATAGTGACCATGTTGTCCTTTCCGCGGTACAACCGGAAACAGTCGGTCAGCGTGTCATTAATAATGATGAGATTTCAGACGAAAATTAGGAGGACTTGCTGCAGTGATAGATCAGAAAGGAATTTTATTCATCCTTTCCGGCCCTTCCGGGGTAGGGAAAGGTACGGTCCGTAAAGCTTTGTTCGACCAGTCTACAGATTTACGCTATTCGATCAGCATGACGACCCGCGCACCCCGGGAAGGGGAAGTGGATGGGGTCGATTATTTCTTTAAATCAAGAGATGAATTCGAGAAGTTGATCAGTGAAGGTCAGTTGATTGAGCATGCCGAATATGTCGGGAATTATTACGGCACTCCAAGGCAATATGTGGAACAGACCTTAGAAAAAGGAAAAGATGTATTTCTTGAAATTGAAGTACAGGGTGCTCTGAAAGTGCGGGAGAATTTTCCACAGGGAGTCTTCGTCTTTTTGATTCCGCCTTCTCTGGAAGAGTTGAAAGACAGGATTGTCAATCGTGGAACAGAGACGGAAGATAAGGTTAAAAACCGTCTGTTGGCCGCAAAAGAAGAAATCGAAATGATGGATGCTTATGATTACGTAGTGGTCAACGATCAAATTGACAATGCTGTGACCAAAGTGGAGTCTATCGTTGCCAGTGAACACTGCAAGCGCGAACGGGTAGCACAGCAATATAAAAAAGCATTGGAGGATGAATAATCATGATGTTAGAGCCATCCATTGATTCATTACAAGAAAAGATCAAATCGAAGTACACACTTGTCACCCTATCGGCGAGAAGAGCTCGTGAACTGAAACAAGGAAGTGCACCAATGATTGACAAACCGACGTCCCACCAGCAAGTCGGTGTAGCTTTAGAAGAAATCCAAAGCGGTAAACTTCACTATATTGAAGCGGATGAAATCCAGGAACGTACTGAAACAACATAAATTATTTTTCGTTATATGATTAAGATGTAGGAAAAGCCGCGCTTTCTTGAGAGATCTAGCGCGGCTTTTCCTACGTGTTTTAGAGACCACATTTTTGAACAAAGGGGTACCTCAAATGCTGAAAAATAAAAAAATCGTTTTGGGAGTCTCAGGGGGAATAGCCGCTTATAAAGCAGCAGCATTAACGAGTAAACTCGTACAGTCAGGCGCTATTGTGAAAGTGATTATGACTGAAAGCGCGAAGAAGTTTGTCGCTCCTACCACTTTCCAGGCTTTATCCAGACAACCAGTATATACGGATACATTTGATGAACAGGATCCCTCCCAAATTCAACATATCGATGTGGCTGATTGGGCGGACCTTGTGTTGATTGCCCCAGCTACGGCAAATGTAATAGGGAAAATTGCCGGAGGATTGGCGGATGATATGCTTTCAACGACTTTGCTGGCAACAGAAGCCCCTGTGTATATTGCACCTGCCATGAATGTCCATATGTACAGTCACCCAGCTGTGATGAACAATTTGAAACAACTCGATGATTGGGGCTTTCGTTTCATAGAACCAGGTGAAGGGTACCTTGCTTGCGGGTATGTTGGCAAAGGACGATTGGAAGAACCGGAGAGCATCGTGCGCGTTCTTGAGAAGGAATATGAACAAGAGAAAATCCTCAAAGGGAAAAAAGTGCTCATCACAGCTGGACCGACGAGGGAAAAGATCGACCCGGTCCGCTACTTTACAAACCCTTCGACAGGGAAAATGGGTTATGCTTTGGCTCGTCAGGCGGCTTCCATGGGAGCAGAGGTCATCTTAATTTCCGGGCCAGTCGCGCTCGACACTCCAAAAAGTGTTGACCGCATTGATGTAACTACTGCGGATGAGATGTATGAACAAGTGGTCAGCCGCTATGCTGACTGTGATATCGTCATAAAAGCAGCAGCTGTAGCGGATTACCGGCCAAAAAACACCTACGAACAAAAAATGAAAAAATCACCTGGAGATTATGTTGTCGAAATGGAACGGACGAAAGATATTTTGATGGAACTAGGTGAGCGGAAGGAACATCAGTATTTAATCGGCTTTGCCGCAGAAACGGATGAGCCTGAACGATACGGACGGGAAAAGCTCGCTAAGAAGCATCTGGATGCTGTCGTCATTAATAACGTGGCTTCAGAAGGATCAGGATTTGGTACAGATACCAACGCCTCTCTTTTCATCACCCAGAAAGGGAAGGAAATGACTTATCCACTTATGAGTAAAGACGAGCTGGCAATGAATATCTTAAAAGGGACAGTGGAAGAGTTGGAGAGTGAATCCCCGTGACAATCGCAAATGTGATTGTGGACGTCCCTTCCCAAAACACGAACCGTCCGTTTGATTATGAAATACCAGAGAAATATGAGGGCATTGTCCAGCCCGGAGTCAGGGTCATCGTTCCTTTTGGTCCAAGAAAAATCATGGGCTATGTAATTTCTTTAGCCGAAACCAGTTCTTTCTCTTCAGTAAAGAAGATCACAGATGTATTAGATGTGATTCCGACACTGACAGAAGAATTACTCGATTTGGGGATGTGGTTGTCTAAAAAGACCCTCAGCTTTTACATCTCCTGCCTGCAAGTGATGCTTCCCCAAGTTATGAAAGCTAAGTACCGTAAAGAACTTTGGAAATTATCAGAGGAGCCGTTAGCTTCTGACTTGGACAGTGTATTCGATGGTCGGGCTGTTATTGATTTTGAGGACTTTGAACAATCAGGGGTCAGTTATCATGTGTTAAGGAAACACATGGATGAAGGTGAAGTAGATGTCCATTACGAAGTGAAGAGTCGTGAAACCAAAAAGGTCACTACTATGATCGAGCCTCAACTGCAGCCAGTTGAACTGGAAGAGAAACTCGTCGACATCTCCTCACAGGCTAAGAAACAGCGGGTGATACTTGAATATTTGATCGAACACCCGGAACCCATATCCAAAAAGCAACTATTGGAAAAACTTGCGACGACGTCGGCTTCTTTAAAACCTCTTATCGAACGGGGGGTTCTCCGCGAGTATAAGCAGGAAGTTTTCCGGGATCCATATGGGGACAGGGAATTCGAGCGGACACAGCCTTTTCCCTTAACCTCCGAACAAGAAACCGCCATCACTCCGATTTTAAGTACGATAGAAGAAAACCAGCATGAAGTGTTTTTATTACATGGAGTAACAGGGAGTGGAAAGACTGAAATTTATCTCCAATCGATTCAACAGGTGATTGATAAAGGAGAAGAAGCGATTATGCTGGTTCCGGAGATTGCTTTGACTCCTCAGATGGTTGAACGTTTCAAAGGTAGATTCGGGTCGAAAGTGGCTGTATTGCACAGCGCGTTGTCTGCAGGTGAAAAATATGATGAATGGCGAAAAATCCAGCGTAAAGAAGTGCAGGTCGTCGTAGGTGCCCGATCCGCGATTTTCGCTCCTTTTACCAATATCGGTCTCATCATTATTGACGAAGAGCATGAGACGAGCTATAAACAGGAAGACCGGACCCGGTACCACGCAAGGGATGTCGCTGTCGAACGCGCCAGGACTCACAAGTGTCCCGTCGTCCTGGGAAGCGCGACACCATCATTAGAAAGTTACGCCCGGGCAGTGAAAGGTAACTACCATTTACTTACAATGGGTAAACGGATGAACGAAGCGGTCATGCCGGAAGTCGAGCTGATCGATATGCGTGATGAACTGCACGAGGGGAACCGTTCCATGTTCTCGCGGACTCTGAAAGAAAAAATTGAAGCACGAATCGCCCGCGGGGAGCAAGTCGTCTTATTTTTGAACCGCCGTGGTTATTCAACGTTCGTTATGTGCAGGGATTGCGGCCATGTCAGTGAATGTCCGCATTGTGATATTGCTTTGACCTACCATAAGCGTCAAAATCGTTTGAAATGTCACTATTGTTCCCATGAAGAGCCAATGCCGACAGAATGCCCCGAATGCGAAAGCAAAACGATCCGTTACTTTGGTACGGGCACCCAGAAGGTGGAGGAAGCGTTACAAGAACTTATCCCGGAAGCAAGGACGATCCGTATGGATGTTGATACGACTCGAAGAAAAGGAGCTCATGAACGTTTGCTTAACCAATTCGGTGAAGGGAAGGCAGATATCCTCCTCGGTACGCAAATGATCGCCAAAGGTCTTGATTTCGGTAATGTGACTCTTGTGGGAGTGCTGGCAGCTGATGCGTTACTTAATTTGCCTGATTTTCGTGCTTCGGAAAAAACCTTTCAATTGCTTACACAAGTGAGTGGAAGAGCTGGAAGGCATGAAAAGCCAGGGGAAGTCGTTGTACAGACATATACACCGGAACATTACAGTATCGAACTGGCCAGCCAGTATGATTATGAACAATTCTTCAATGAAGAAATGAAGTTGAGAAAGGCGTTTCGTTACCCTCCTTATTTCTTTTTGACATTGTTCACTGTCTCCCATCCGAATCAATTGAAAGTGCAGGAAGTGACACAGAAGATCACGATGTTCATGGAACAGAAATTGTCAGACCAGGCTTATGTTCTTGGCCCGACACCTTCTGCCTTGACCCGTATCAACAATAGATATCGCTACCAATGCATGGTAAAATACAAGAAAGAACCAGAGCAGCGAAAATTCGTTGAACGGATATTGCATTATTATGAAGATGAAATGAAGCAAGAAAATGGATTACAAATTACGGTTGACTTCCAACCGTATCAGTTGATGTAAGAAGGGAGCACCAAGCCATGACACGAATTGCATTTATGGGGACACCGGATTTTGCCGTACCTGTCCTCGATCGCATCATAGAACAGGGTTACGAGGTTGTCCTTGTCATTACACAACCGGACCGCCCTAAAGGAAGAAAGAAAGTGATGACTCCCCCGCCTGTGAAAGTGGCTGCAGATAATCACGGCATTCCTGTGTTCCAGCCAGAAAAAATCAAAGACGAATATGAAGAAGTCTTAAAGTATGAGCCGGACTTGATTGTGACCGCCGCATTCGGGCAGATTCTGCCGGAAGCATTGCTGCAGGAACCGGAACATGGCTGTATCAACGTGCACGCATCACTTCTTCCTGAATTCCGCGGGGGTGCACCGATTCATTACAGCATCCTTCAAGGGAAAAAAGAAACAGGTGTAACGATCATGTACATGGTGAAACGACTTGATGCCGGGGATATGCTTGCGAAAGTGACGGTCCCTATCGAAGATGATGACCATGTCGGTACACTTCATGATAAACTTTCGACAGCTGGTGCTGACCTGCTGGCAAGTGTACTCCCCGACTTGTTAGCGGGCCGTGTGACACCTGAAGAGCAGGACGAATCGAAAGTGACGTTCGCTTCCAACATCAAGCGAGAACAAGAGTTGATCGATTGGTCCAAGGATCAGCAAACTGTATATAATCATGTCCGTGGCCTTCACCCATGGCCCGTCGCTTACAGCTTTTGGAGCGGGAAACCAGTGAAAATCTGGTGGGCAGAAAAAGTCGATGGGAAATATGAGGATGAACCTGGCACAGTTGTAAGCTTGGAAGAAGATGGCTTCCTGGTTACAACAGGTGATAGTAAAGCCTTGAAAATCGTTTCTTTACAACCTTCCGGTAAGAAGAAAATGGATGGACAGGCTTTCATCAATGGCGCAGGCCAGTCCTTGCAAGTTGGCGACCGTCTGGGGGAGAAAAATGACTAAATATGCTATAAGAGAAACAGCTCTCGAATTATTGACCCGCATTGGAGAACAAGGCGGTTTCAGTCATGTCCTGCTCGACAGGGAAATTACAAAGCAGAACCTTTCCCGTCAGGACGGGGGGTTGTTGACAGAGATCGTCTATGGAACACTACAGCGCAGGGACCTCATCGATTATTACATCCAACCTTATATTGCGAAACAAAAGAAGATCAAGCCATGGGTCCGGTGGCTGTTATATATGTCTGTCTACCAAATGATTTTTCTTGAAAGAGTACCAGATCATGCCATCATCCATGAAGCAGTAGAAATATCGAAAAAACGTGGCCATAAAGGTATTTCTTCCTTCATGAACGGTGTATTACGTAATGTACAAAGAAAAGGGACTCAGGATATTGAGAAAATCGAAGACCCGATCGAACGGATCGCAATCGAGACCAGTCATCCCCGGTGGCTCGTAAACCGGTGGGTCGAACAATACGGTTTGGAGACCACGAAGGATATGTGCGCTGCTAACAATCATCACCTTCCCATGTCTGTCCGCGTACAAACGTTGAGGATAGACTTTCAAGAAGCCGTCAACCGTCTGGAAGAGGACGGATTCAAAGTGGAAAAAAGTGTACTATCGCCCCAGGGGTTAGTCATCACAGAGGGTGCTGTGTTAAAGCATCCGCTTTTCCTTGAAGGCTATTTGACTATACAAGATCAAAGCTCCATGCTGGTTGCAGAGATGATGGATCTATCTGAAGGAATGACCGTGCTGGATGCATGCAGCGCTCCAGGTGGAAAAACAACTCATATAGCTGAAAAAATGGCGGATAAGGGTCAGGTCATAGCGTATGATCTGCATGAGAAAAAGGCTAAACTGGTCAATAACAAAGCAGAACAACTCCAGTTGACTTCCATCACCGCTGGTCAAGCTGATTCAAGAAATCTGAAAGATATGCACGAAGCAGAATCTTTCGACCGCATACTCCTTGATGCTCCTTGTTCAGGTTTAGGTGTATTGAGAGGAAAGCCTGATATCAAATACCATAAAAAAGAAGAAGATATCTTTGCTCTTCGAAAGATTCAAGACGAGTTGTTCGAACCCATAGCGCCACTTCTGAAGTCTGGCGGGAAAATGGTATATAGTACATGTACAGTCGACCGTCATGAAAATGAAGAAGCTGTCAAAAACTTTTTGTCCAATCATCCCGGGTTCAGTGTAGATCAGACATTTTTCAACGAATTACCTCCTTCACTGGAAGGGGCGCTGGGTCTCTCTGAATTTGGTCTGCAGTTATTTCCCCAAGAATGGGATACAGACGGTTTCTTCCTTACCAGATTGGTGAAGCAGTAAAATTGATAAAGTTCGAACACCCTCCTGATCCATTTCCATCAGGGGGAGAGCGTACAAGAGAAAAAAGAGGCGGGTGAGTCCATGTTAGGTTATTATCTTACAAACCAGGGCCAAGTGAGAAACCATAACGAAGATGCGGGTGGTGTCTTCAAAAATGATGAAGGACAAACGCTGGCTGTGGTAGCTGATGGAATGGGTGGACACCAAGCAGGAGATGTCGCAAGCCAGATGGCAACCTCTCATTTACATAAGAAATGGCAGGAAATTGAAAGACTATCCACACCAGATGAAGCGGAGAATTGGCTCAAAGAGGCTATTCGGACCGCGAATAATGAAATCAAATCATATGCTGATGAGCATGTAGAATGTTCTGGTATGGGAACGACAATAGTTGTAGCCATATGTACAGAGCAATTCGCTACCATCGGTCATATCGGAGACAGTCGTTGTTATTTTGCCAATGCTTATGGTTTTAAGTCTGTAACTGAAGATCATTCCCTTGTCAATGAATTAGTCAGGTCTGGTCAAATCAGCGAAGAACAAGCAGAAAATCATCCGCGCAAAAATGTTTTACTTAAGGCACTTGGTACAGAATTTGATTTGACGGCCGATGTGAAAACCCTGGAATTTGAGGTCAATGACCGTTTGCTTCTATGTACTGATGGATTGACGAACAAAGTGAATGAAGATGAATTGAGTGAGTTGAAAAATTTTGATGGCGATTGGACTGATTACTGCCAAACCCTTGTCGATTTAGCGAATGAGCGGGGCGGGGAAGACAACATTACACTTACTGTCGTCCATTACGATTCTCCTTCTGATGAGAAAGAAGGTGCGGAATAATGCTCAATGACCGTCTCCTTAATGACCGTTATCGCGTACAGGATATGATCGGTGGCGGCGGGATGGCGAATGTCTATTTAGCTCATGATACAATTCTTGATCGGGAAGTTGCTATAAAAGTTCTCCGTTTGGAGCATGGCAACGATGAGGAATTCATTGCACGCTTTCATAGAGAGGCACAGTCGGCTACTAGTCTTTCCCATCCGAATATTGTCAATATTTATGATGTCGGTGAAGAAGATGATATTTATTTCATGGTTATGGAATATGTGGACGGCATGACATTGAAGCAATACATCCAGCAGCAGAGTCCGGTAGACGTGGCTGAAGCTGTAGATATTATGCGTCAGGTCACATCAGCCATTGCCCATGCCCATGATAACGGAATCGTGCACAGGGACATAAAACCTCAAAATATTCTGATCGATCACTATGGTCATGTGAAAGTAACAGATTTTGGCATCGCGATGGCCCTTAGTGCTACGGCATTGACTCAAACGAATTCGGTACTTGGTTCCGTCCATTACCTTTCGCCTGAACAGGCGCGTGGGGGAATGGCTACAAAGAAATCCGATGTTTATTCTCTCGGAATCGTCTTTTTTGAACTTTTGACAGGGCGTCTGCCTTTTTCAGGAGAATCACCTGTCGCTATTGCCCTTAAACATTTACAGCATGAAACACCATCTTTGAAACGGTGGAATGCTGAATTACCGCAAAGTGTTGAAAATGTTGTTCTGAAATCAACCGCTAAGGATCCTTTTCACCGTTATGATTCCGTGTTGGATATGGAATATGACATCGAGACATCGCTTGAACCTTATAGATTGGATGAACCGGAATTCACTCTTCCTACCGATGATGAAGATGAAAAAACAAAGGCGATTCCAGTGATCACTAAAGAATCCTATGGAGAACAGCCGGAAGAAAACACTATCATCCATACGAATGAACACAAACCCACCTATCAGGAACAGGAAACGAAACAAAATGTAAAATCCGTTCCACCTGTTGAAAAAAAGAAGAAGAAAAAGAAAGTATGGCCATGGGTCCTTACAATATTGACCTTGCTGATTATCGGCGGTCTTATCGCATTGTTTACGATCCCCGGTATCATTCAACCGGCAAACGTCGAAATGATTGACGTGAAAGGGAAGGAATATGAGGAAGCCTATAGCGATCTGAGTGATTTGAACTTGGATGTCACAAGAGAGACAGAATACTCCGATGAAGTGGACGAGGGCTTAGTCATCCGAACGGACCCTGAAGAAGGTATGGTCGTCAAAGAAGGATCGGAAGTCACCGTTTACTCCAGTAGAGGAAAAGAACGGGCTACATTCGAAGATTACAGCGGCAAAAGTTTTGAAGAAGTGAAGAAAGAATTGGAGAGCCGTGGATTTAAGAGTGTGAAGAAATATGAAACCACAAGTGATGAATTCGAAAAAGGGGTCATCATTGAACATTTCACACCTCAAGCGAATGCACAGGTGATACCTGATGAAACAGAAGTGCGATTCAGTGTAAGCCTCGGGCCGCCGAAAGTCAGTCTGCAATCGTTTGATGGATGGACCTTAAAACAGACGCAAGAGTATTTAGAGAATAATGGATTGAAATCTGAAGTGACAGAAAAATATTCTGATCAATACCGGGAAGGTCTTGTGATGGAGCATTCTCCTGGTGCATCAGAGGAAGTGAATGTGGGGTCGACGGTAGATCTTGTCGTTTCCCGGGGGCCGAAGGAAGAGCCGCCACCACCTCCAGCACAACCTAGGGAAGAGCAGGTCTCTGTTGAAATACCAGTTGACGAAGAATCGGAAGAAGCCGAACAAAAAGTGCTCATCTATGTCGATGATTCTGATAATGAATCAGAAGAATTGATCATAGAGGAAACGATTACAGAAACAAAAACATTCGAATTCACCTTGAGCATAGCTGAGGGTGAAGAGGCCACCTACAGAGTGATGAGAGGTGAGGAAGTCTTTGATGAAGGCACTTACTCGTATTAAGAAGGTGAAATTATGCCAAGTGGAAAAATAATCAAAGCGCTAAGCGGATTTTACTATGTGCTCCATGATGGTGAAATCTATCAATGCAGAGGCCGGGGTAATTTCCGCAAGAAAAAAGTCTCTCCTTTAGTAGGAGATATAGTTGAATTCAAAGCAGAAAACCACGATGAAGGCTATATCTTATCTATAGAAAATCGGAAAAACGAGTTCGTGCGTCCTCCGATCGCCAACGTGGACCAAGCGATGATTGTCACCTCTGCCATTCATCCGGAGTTTAATGCTTTGTTACTGGACCGCTTTCTTGTGCTGGTGGAAGAGAAGCGGATCGAGCCCTTTATCGTAATATCGAAAATGGATCAGCTGGATGACCATCAAACCCATTTGATGGAGTCTTATAAACAGTTGTATGAGAAAATCGGTTACCCTGTCGTACTATCAGCGGTGGATGATACAGAGTCTATGGATCAGATTCAATCTCATTTAGCAAATCGGACGACAGTGATTGCTGGTCAATCAGGGGTGGGGAAATCTTCCTTGCTGAATTCGATCGACCCGCGACTCTCTATTGACACAGATGAGATTTCCGTAAGTCTGGGACGTGGGAAACATACCACGCGCCATGTTGAACTTTATGAAATTTCCAATGGGCTGGTAGCAGATACCCCAGGCTTCAGCTCCCTGGAATTTGGTGAGCTTGAACTTGAACAGCTGCCAGAATGTTTCCCGGAGTTTGTCGCTGTACAAAACGAATGCAAATTCAGAGGGTGCCTGCATCATAAAGAACCCAAATGTGGGGTGAAAGCTGCGGTTGAAGCAAACGAAATTGCTGACAACCGCTACCAGCATTACTTGCAATTTTTGGATGAAATACAGAACAGAAAGCCGAGGTATTAATCATGACTAAAATAGCACCTTCCATTCTAGCTTCCAACTTTTCAAATCTAGGAGAAGAAATCAAGGATGTTGAACGTGGAGGAGCCGATTATATCCATGTTGATGTGATGGATGGACAATTTGTTCCGAATATTACGATCGGCCCTTTGATTGTGGATGCCATTCGTCCGGTCACAGACCTTCCTTTGGATGTTCATCTAATGATAGAAAATCCAGACCAATTCATTGAATCCTTTGCCAAAGCAGGGGCAGATATCATCACTGTCCATCAGGAAGCGTGTCCGCATTTGCACAGGACATTGCAGTTGATCAAGAGCTATGGCATCAAAGCTGGCGTCGTTATCAACCCGGCTACACCTGCTGAAATGATCCGTCCTGTACTGGATGAAGTCGATCTTGTTTTATTAATGACGGTTAACCCAGGATTCGGCGGTCAATCGTTCATTTCTTCGGTTGTACCTAAAATCAATCAAATAGCTGAATGGCGAAAAGAAGAAGGTCTTTCATTCGAAATCGAAATCGACGGTGGAGTGAAAGCTGACACTGCTCGTCAATGCACAGAAGCTGGAGCTGACGTGCTGGTTGCGGGAAGTGCGATCTTTAACCAAACCGACCGCAAAAAGGCGATCGAGGATATACGGAACGCATTATAAATCATGGTGAAGATAGATAGGAAGCTCAAAGGATTGCTTCAGCAGATCCTTTGAGCTTTTTCTATAAACCCGGATAAAGCTTGTGCGACTTGCGGAATGAGGAAAGGATGATAATAAATGAAAAGGATTGTGGTGGTCGGTGGTGGACCTAAATCATATATCCCTGATTTGAGAAAATTCCCCTTTCAAGACTGTTTATGGATTGGGGCTGATCAAGGTGCTGAGGTCCTAGTAGAAAATGGACTTTCGCCAGACTTGGCCATCGGTGATTTTGATTCCGTATCAGATGAATCTTTCCGGAGAATTCAAGAAACTTCTAAACAAGTGAAAGTCTTTCCGGATGAAAAAGATGAAACGGATTTGGAATTAGCTATTAGTGAGGCACTCCAAAGGTCACCTGAGCATATTCTATTATTCGGAGTGACTGGCGGAAGAATCGATCACTCACAAGCTAACCTGCAACTCCTCTATCCGCTTCTGAAGAAAGAAGTGAAAGGAACGATCATCGATCGACAGAATCAGGTGGAATTAGTCGGGGCAGGCGAGCATACAATGGAAGCGGATGAGCATTATCCCTATGTTTCTTTTTTACCAATTACGCTCGAAGTGAAAGATCTTACACTAGGAGGCTTTTATTATCCATTGGAAAAAGCCTATCTGCCCTATGGGTCCACCTTGTGCATCTCTAATCGATTGATTGCAGATACGGGTACTTTTTCTTTCATATCAGGCATACTCTTAGTAGTAAGAAGTAAAGACTTGACTAATAGAGGGTAAAGAGGGATTTCGCATTAGTTCACATAGGAGGAGGGGGCTCTTTGAAGTTTTATACCATCAAACTCCCACGGTTCGTCGGGGGTATAGTGCGCGCAGTCATAAGTACTTTTAAAAAAGATTAGAACAAAAGCAAACGTTTCTTGAAAGGATGTTCAGCTTCAGAAATGCTGGGCATCCCACATCCTGTGAGCGAGACAAGTATCCAAAAGCATTGGGCTGACCAATTGAGGAAGCTCGGTAAATACCATAAAAAAAAGCACCCATTTAAGGGTGCTTTTTTAAAAGTTCATGAAGCCCAAGACCAGTGATTATACGCGCTGTACTTTACCGGACTTAAGTTCACGCGCTGTAACGTAAACCTTTTGAGGCTTGCCATCCACAAGGATGCGAACTTTTTGAACATTAGCTTTGAATTTACGTTTATTAGCGTTCATCGCGTGTGAACGGTGGTTACCTGAGCGTGTACCTTTACCAGATAGAACACTTCTTCTTGCCATATGAAAATCCCTCCTGTTACATACATAAATCATCAGATACTTAGTAACTTTATCATATAGAATAGGTGTTTGCAATAAGCAGAACCGAATTATATCAAGAATTTCTTCTTGACAGATACTATAGATTGTTACAAAGTATAATAGGGATATACAGCTTATTTTCTGAGAAATGAATAGCAATTCATGCGTTCAACTTATGTTATAATAAGTGAAGAAATAGAGGAAAATAAAGGAGGATCTATATGTCCGTTGATTTAAATAATAAATATGGTCATATAACAATAAGCAATGAAGTCATCTCAACGATTGCTGGTGGTGCAGCAGTTGAATGCTACGGAATCGTCGGTATGGCATCAAAAAATCAAATCCGTGACGGCCTATCTGAAATGTTACGCAAAGAGAACTTTTCAAAAGGGGTCGTGGTCAGACAGGACGAAGATCGCCTCCATATAGATATGTACATTATCGTGAGTTATGGTACAAAGATTTCTGAAGTGGCCCATAACGTCCAATCACAAGTGAAATACACATTAAACAAAACAATCGGATTGTCTATCGACTCTGTGAATATTTTCATACAAGGAGTCCGGGTGACAAGCGAATAGGCAGCAGTTGTAGTCAAAGGAGGAAGTAAGCGTGACGTTACAAAAGTTAGACGGCAAAACCTTAGCCGAAATGATTTTGCAAGGGGCACATCATTTAAAACAGAACTCACAGATGATTGATGCATTGAACGTTTTTCCAGTGCCGGACGGGGATACAGGGACGAATATGAACTTGTCCATGACTTCTGGGGCGGAGGAAGTAAGAATGGTCGATCAGAATCATGCAGGCATCGTTTCTAAATCACTATCCAAAGGGTTATTAATGGGTGCGCGCGGGAACTCCGGCGTCATACTTTCCCAGATTTTCCGCGGATTTTCCAAAGTGGTCGAAGAGAAAGAAACTTTAACGACGAAAGATTTCTCAGATGCGCTTCA
Organism: Halobacillus litoralis; assembly: GCF_004101865.1. Classification (NCBI taxonomy): domain Bacteria; kingdom Bacillati; phylum Bacillota; class Bacilli; order Caryophanales; family Bacillaceae; genus Halobacillus; species Halobacillus litoralis. The sequence goes on along the minus strand of NZ_CP026118.1, from coordinate 374,217 downwards.
AGGAGGCGTTACCACTGCTTATAAAGCTGTTATGAAACCTGTGGAAGGTACGATTTTGACGGTTGCAAAAGATGCTGCAGAAGCTTCTGTCGATCTCGCTGAGCAGGAAAGCGACTTCATCCCTTTCGTAGAAGGTGTTGTTGCTGCTGCAAAAGAATCGTTGAAGCGGACGCCTGATCTATTACCTGTTTTGAAAGAAGTCGGAGTCGTAGACAGTGGTGGTCAAGGATTAGTGACCATTTATGAAGGTTTTCTTGCCAACTTGAAAGGGGAAGAACTTCCTGATATCGATGATACAGTTTCCATGGATGATATGGTAAGTGCCGAACACCATAAGCTTGCCCAAGACTTTATGAATACAGAAGACATTGAATTCGGTTACTGTACAGAGTTCATGGTCAAATTCGAAGAGGACAAATTAGCAGAGACACCTTACGATGAAGATGAATTTCGTAATCAGTTGAGCGAAATCGGTGATTCCCTGCTCGTTGTTTCTGATGAAGATTTGATCAAAGTCCATGTCCATGCAGAATATCCCGGTGAAGCCATGACACTAGGCCAAAAGTACGGAAGTCTGATCAACATGAAAATAGAAAATATGCGTGAACAGCATACTTCTATTGTCGGTAAGAAGAAAAAAGACAAGCCGAAGTCAAATCAAAAAGCTGAGTACGGAATTGTGACAGTGAGCATGGGGGAAGGCATCAAAAAATTATTTGAGAGTCTCGGAGCCACTGTGGTCATCCAAGGTGGTCAGACGATGAACCCAAGCACTCAGGATTTATCTGAAGCGATCAAAGAAGCTCACGCTAAACGTGTGTTAGTTTTGCCGAATAACAAGAATATCGTGATGGCTGCTGAGCAAGCGGCAGAAATCGCAGAAGATGAAGTTGTGGTCATTCCGACTAAAACCATACCTCAAGGCATGAGTGCTTTATTAGGATTTAATCCTGAAGCAGACCTGATGACGAATAAAGATGAAATGATCAGTCTTATGTCCGTCGTGAAAACCGGTCAAATTACGTATGCGGTAAGAGATACGCAAATCGATGGCCTGAACATTGAGAAAGACCATTTCATGGGGATTGCGGATGGCAAAATTTCCTCAACTGATCAAAATGCCCTGACAACAGCTAAAACGCTGTTAAAACAAATGATTGATGAGAACGAAGATGAAATACTGACGATTCTGACAGGAGAAGACGTCGAAGATGAGGATGTCACAGAGCTTGAAGAATACCTTGAAGAAACATATGAAGATTTAGAGGTGGAGATCCACGTGGGTGGTCAACCGATTTATTCTTATATTTTCTCAATTGAATAGAAAAAAGTTCCTCACCTGTGAACAGATTTGCCGAACGCGAAGGCTCAGAGTATTAGCTCTGAGCCTTCTTTTCGTTAAAAGGGATAGGCAGTCAAGTTTGACTGCGGAGGTCCGTACGTTTCAGTTTGACGTACTTTTTTACAGAATGAACGATTGCCAAAATATAACCAGCTGTCAATAGAGAATAAATCAGGATGGTTCCTGTGCTATTGAGAGGTACGGTGATCATAATGGTTCTTACATTAGTCAATATGATGAACCCTCCGGCAAGTACTCCGAGGACGAGCGGAGGCATAATACGGACAAGCCATGCTGCAAGAGGTGCAGCTATCACACCGCCGATGATGAACGCGAACACCAGCAGCCAACTGAATTGTTCCCATCCTAAAAAAGTCAAAAATCCAAGTGTTGCTGAAATAGTCACGATGAATTCGCTTGTGTCCACAGTACCAATCACTTTACGCGGCTCGATCTTTTCACGTGAAAGAAGGACAGGCGTATTAACCGGCCCCCATCCTCCGCCGCCAATCGAATCGAGAAACCCACCGACAAAACCTAATGGGTAGATAAATCGCTTGTTCAGCGGCTTGTCGCTTTTATTGAGCGTTTTATTCCGATTAAGTGAAAGAAATCGGACCACGATGTAAATTCCTAAACCCAGAAGAAAAACGGATATGTACGGGCGAATTGTTTCACCAGGGATGCGACTCAATAAAGCTGCACCGAAAAATGCACTGACCGCGCCGGGCAGGGCCAGTTTTAGGACAAGTCTCCTATCGACATTGCCAAACTTGAAATGAGAGAACCCGGAAGCAGCTGTTGTGGCAACCTGGGCCATATGAATAGAAGCAGAAGCAACTGCAGGTGCCAGGCCATAAGTGAGTAAGATTGAGGAAGATGTCAGGCCGAATCCCATACCAAGGGCACCGTCAATTAACTGGGTGAAAAATCCTACCAATGCGAAAATTAATAATTTATTCAAAAACAACCTCTCCTTTGATTAAACATATGAGTTTACTTGGTTTTATGGTTGAAGAGGTCTGAAAAAGACATAAGTAAAACCTCTCCAATGAGAAGAGGTCCAAATAAAGCCTCTCCTTATTTCTCAGACGAGTTGTCTGCTGGAATGAGCACCTTTCAGTGTGGTTGCTGCGGGATCGTCAGACCAGGTTCCTCCCCCGACTCTTCATAAGGATTCAATTTTTAAAATGATAATATATCCAAAACTAATGGAGACTGAATGTTATGTCAAGAACTAATTCCGAAATTAACAGAAAAATTGTAATTTTTTAAAATGGTATTGACATATCTATAAAAGGAGCCTAAGATTTGTATCAATTAGTTTTTCAGAAAACTTAATCAACCTATCCTGTTTTCTTATCATGAGAGGTGGAGGGACTGGCCCTTCGAAGCCTCGGCAACGGGTCTGATGTTAGTTGATCAGACACTGTGCCAATTCCAGCAAGTGGTTGAACCGCTTGGAAAGATAAGGAGAATGGTTCTTACTTTACCGAGTAAATACCTTTCTTCTTATCCACGAAGAAAGGTATTTTTGTTTGAAGCAATGAAAGGAGGAGCTTATGGAAAACGATATTGTCACTTATGATCATTTTCCGGGGGATCCATTCGCAAACCATCAACCAGATGATGAAACGAAGGGTGCGCTTGATGTCATTCAGTGGGCTTATGGACAATACGGGTCAGATGTTGTATATGCTTGCAGCTTTGGAGCAGAAGGAATCGTTCTCATTGATCTTATTTCAAAGGTGAAACCGGATGCTGAAGTAGTCTTTCTAGATACTGGCCTTCATTTCCAGGAAACCTATGAATTGATTGAAAAAGTGAAAAATAGATACCCTGAATTACGAATTCATATGAAAAAACCTGAACTGACAGTAGAGGAACAAGCGGAGGAGCATGGGTCAGCCTTGTGGAAACGCCAGCCGGATCAATGCTGTTATATTCGTAAAATCAAACCTCTGGAAGATGCACTCTCAGGTGCGGCGGCCTGGTTTTCTGGCCTCAGACGTGAACAGTCACCAAGTCGGAGTAAAACTGATTTCGTAAATAAGGATGAGCGTTTTAAGTTAATCAAGGTATGCCCCCTGATTCATTGGACATGGGAAGACGTTTGGCAATATATCCGACTAAATCGCTTGGATTACAATGAATTGCATGATCAAAACTATCCGAGTGTCGGCTGCATCCCTTGCACCTCGCCAAGTACAGACGAGAGCCGTTCGGGCAGGTGGAAAGGATTCAATAAAACAGAATGCGGACTTCATACAGCTGGAAATAACAATAGCTGAATAAAAAAGGAGGAATTATAAATGACTATCATTACACCTCATGGAGGAAAATTAATTAACAAATGGAGTAATAATCAGCAGGAGGATTTTACAGGGAGTATTGAATTGGATGCGATGGCATTAAGTGATGTCGAGCTGATCGCGAATGGTGCCTACAGCCCGCTTGAAGGTTTTTTAAATCAAGCAGACTACGATTCTGTAGTCGAGAATCTCAGACTTGCAGATGGGACACCGTGGAGTATTCCGATCACCCTTCCGGTAGATGAAGCGAAAGCCGCTGAGTTGCAGCAAGGAAATCGAGTGAAATTAGTGAAAGATGGAAAGGTTTATGGAGCCATTGAAGTATCTGACATATACCAACCGGATAAAGAGAAGGAAGCCGAAAATGTGTACTTGACTACTGATCTGGATCATCCCGGGGTGAAAAAGTTATTTGGCCGACCAGATCATTACGTAGCTGGAGAAATTGAAGTATTTCAAAGCTCAACAAAAGAACATGATGATCGATTCTACCTGGACCCTGCGGAATCGAGAGAGTTGTTCCAACAGTTGGGTTGGGAAAAAGTCGTGGGCTTTCAAACGAGAAATCCAGTACATAGAGCACATGAATATATCCAAAAGGCGGCTCTTGAAACAGTAGACGGCTTATTTCTGAACCCTCTGGTCGGGGAAACAAAGAGTGATGATATCCCAAGTGACGTTCGAATGAAGAGCTATCAAGTATTAATTGATAACTATTACCCGAAAGATCGTGTTACGTTAGCCGTTTTCACTGCAGCGATGCGCTACGCTGGTCCGAGAGAAGCTATTTTCCACGCTATTGTACGGAAAAACTTTGGCTGTTCCCATTTCATTGTCGGAAGGGATCACGCAGGTGTGGGCGACTATTACGGGACTTATGATGCACAGAAAATCTTCAGCCATTTTGAAGAGGATGAATTGGATATAACGCCATTATTCTTTGAACACAGTTTTTATTGCAAAGCCTGTGAAGCGATGGCATCGCATAAAACTTGTCCACATGAAAAAGAAAATCACGTCATTCTTTCTGGCACAAAAGTGAGAGAACTATTACGAAATGGAGAAAAACCGCCAAAAACATTCAGTCGTCCTGAAGTAGTCGAAATTCTGATCGATGGATTACAAGAAAAGACCGCAGGAGTGAAAGGGTGACTCAATTGGAAAGGAATATTACCTGGCATCAAGCGTCTGTCAGCCAAAAGGATTACAGAAATAAAAATGGCCATCACAGCGGAGTGATCTGGTTCACCGGTCTCTCAGGATCTGGTAAGTCCAGTATTGCGAACCAGCTGAATCATCTCCTCCATGAGAGAGGGATTCATACGTACCTGCTCGATGGTGATAACATCCGCCACGGACTAAATTCGGACCTGGGGTTCTCAGCAGAAGATCGGGAAGAAAACATACGCCGGATCGGGGAGGTAGCTAAACTGTTCGCAGATAGCGGCGCAATTGTTCTGACGGCGTTCATTTCCCCCTACCAAAAAGATCGGGACCGTATACGTGCTTCTCTCCCAGAAGAAGATTTTTTAGAAGTGTATGTTGATTGTCCGATCGATGAATGTGAAGCAAGAGATCCTAAAGGGTTATATGAGAAAGCAAGACAGGGTCATATCAAAGGATTCACGGGGATCGATTCTCCCTATGAAGCACCGATCGACCCTGAACAGGTGTTACACTCCTTCGATTATGATGTGAAAAGCTGTGCCGATCAACTGCTGGTCTTGCTTGAAGAAAAAGGGTGGATTTAAAAAAGGAGCGTGACAGGATGTCTAAAGTTTATATCGTTGGTGCAGGACCTGGAGATTACGATTTAATCACTTTAAAAGGATTAAAAACAATCCAACAGGCAGATGTCATTTTGTATGACCGTTTGATAAACGAAGAGCTACTGAATGAAGCAGGAGAAAATACCGAAATGGTTTTTTGCGGTAAGCGGCCGGATCATCACGCATTATCCCAAAAGACCATCAATCATCTATTATGCAAATACGCTCTTCAAGGCAAAACAGTTACACGCTTAAAAGGCGGTGATCCCTTTGTCTTCGGACGGGGAGGAGAAGAGGCGGAAGAATTGGCACGCAAAAACATTCCCTTTGAAATCGTCCCTGGAATTTCGTCCGGGGTCGCCGCCCCCGCCTATGCAGGAATTCCTGTGACTCACAGGGAGTACAGCTCTTCAGTCGCTTTCATTTCAGGTGTCAGCAAGCTTGGAGAAGATGAAGAAGAATATTGGGAACACGTCGTTAAAAGTATGGATACCCTGTGTATTTATATGGGGGTGAAGAAATTACCCGACATCTGTGATCGCCTCCTGAAATATGGTCGGGAAGCAGATACACCCATCGCCCTTGTGCAATGGGGAACGACAGAGCAGCAAAAAACGGTTACAGGAACTCTGACGACGATCGTGGAAAAAGCTCGGCACATCGAGAATCCATCAATGATTGTTGTGGGAGATGTAGTAAAACTCAGAGAAAAACTGCAGTGGTTTGAACCTTATGCTGTAGAAGAAACGGCAGCCATCGAGTCCGTTGTAGGGTAGAAAGGGGTAGCCTGATGAAAGCTGTGTTATATGTCAGCCATGGAAGCAGGAGAAAAGAAGCGACAGATGAAGCTCTCCACTTTCTTCAAAACGTCCATCAACAGATAGGAGTACCGCTTCATCACATTTGTTTCTTAGAACTTGCGCACCCGGATTTTCATGAAGGAATTGAACGGTTAGTGCGAAAAGGAGCGACAAAGGTAGCTGTTTTACCGGTGTTATTATTAAGCGCTGGTCACTATTTTAAAGACATTCCTGAAAAAATAGAGAGAGCGGAAGCCCGGTTTCCTCATATTGAATTCTCTTACGGCGAGCCGCTCGGTGTCCAAGAAAGAATTGTAGATGTGCTGGTGGATCGTATCCAACAAACGGGTGCAGTGATCGATACCGAGACAAATGTTCTTCTTGTAGGAAGGGGTAGCAGGCACCCCGATACGAAAACGTCAATTGAAAGGATTGCTCGTTTACTTAAGGAAAAAACAGGAGCACCTAGCGTCGAGGTCTGTTATTTAGCAGCTCTGTCGCCAAGTTTTGAGGAAGGTCTCAAAGAATCTGTAAATCACAATGAAAAAACCATCGTCGTTCCTTACTTATGGTTTACAGGGGTATTAATAGAGTCGATCAAGCAGAAAATAAATGAATTTACAGCAGATGGGTATGAAATCTATCAAGCTTCCTATCTCGACACTCACCCGAACATGGTACGGGCAGCTGCTGATCGAGTCCATGAAGCGCTCGGGCATATAAGAGAGCAGAGTGATTCGGGGGTCAGTCAATAATGACACCTCTGATGATAAATTTGGCCGAACGTTCTGCAGTTATCATTGGCGGTGGAAAAGTAGCCTGTAAGCGAGCGGAAACGCTCATTGATCATGGAGCAAAGGTGACGATCATCAGTCCTGACATCATAGAGGGTTTGCAAGCTTTATACCAACGTAATGAAATTCAATGGGAAAACAAAAAATTTGAACCTGACGATATTCAAGGAGCCTTTATTGCTGTCATCGCTACAAATGATCTGACAGAAAATCAAAGAATCACTGCGGCGGCGGAGGACGTGCCTCTTCTTAATAGAGCAGATGGCGGGGAAGGCGGAAACCTTCATTTTCCCGCTCATTTCACGAGAGGAAAATTAACGATTGCCGTATCTACAGGTGGGGCAAGTCCCATGCTTGCTTCGCACCTGAAAAGAAATTTAGAGGTGCATTTTCCCCCTGACTATGAACATTATATAGATTTCTTATATGAATGCAGGCAACTATTGAAACGGTCTGGTTTCTCAAGAGAAGTAAAGCAAGACATCCTTGAAAAAATATTAGAGGACAGCTACCAGGACCCTGCGATCCAACGACAAATGTTAGAGGAGATAGAAAAGGCTGGAGAGGAGAAGGAATTTGACAGGATTAAAAGGTAAAAAGGTCGGAATTGCAGCAGATCGAAGTGCTGATTCTATTTCGAACCTCGTGGTCAACATGGGTGGAATTCCCGCTGTTTATCCTATCCAGGGCACCAAGAGGTTGAATGAAGACACTTGTAAGCAAAATGTGGGAGATTACTTGAAGGAAACATTCGACTGGGTCATTTTAACGACAGGAATCGGAGCAAGAACGTTAGCCGATAATGCTGAAACACACGGATTCCATGATTCATTAATAAATAAATTAAGTGGAGAACCACTTGCTATAAGAGGTTCTAAAACTTTGGACTGGTTAAAGGAAAATGGTTTAAGTCCCTCTGTAATTGCAGATGACGGAACAATGAATAACTTATTTGAGCGTTTAATAATGGTCGATAAAGATGTTAAAGGGAGGGTATTCCTCCAAGCCTACAACCAGGATGATGCATATCTTAAGCAGTTTCTCGAGAAGCGGGGTTATTCCGTCTACTTATCACGGCCCTATGTATTCGAGGCTCCAGTTCCGGATGTGTTGCAGGAGCTTAAAGAAGAAATTACCTCTTCAAAAATGGATGCAGTGATTTTTACAAGTAAGACTCAAGTGCTCAACCTTTTTTCAAATGCAGCAGAACATGGGGGATTAGTGGAAGCATTCAATACTGATGTTCTCGCTGTGGCTGTTGGTAAAGTGACAGCAAAAGAGCTGGAAAGCCAGGGTATCGATAATGTGCTTCAACCAAAAAGGCAGAAAATGGGGGCGATGGTCGTTACGCTTGATCGATATTTTAATCCCCAGGCTTAAAAAACCGTTCTAACTCTTGATTTATTTAAAATAAGGCTCTATTAAATTTCAGAATAAGCTCCCGATTGTGTAAGACTCAGTTTCGAGACTTTATTAGGAGTTTAGGGGCTGCGGGAAAATGTTCGCGTTCCATGGGGCGGGCGCTGAGCCTCCTCGGACTTCGTCCTGTGGGGTCTCAGCTGTCCCGCACATCCCATAGGAGTCTCACCGTTTCCCTCCGCCCCTTTACCATATTAGGTCCTCGAAACAACTTCTGGAATAAGCATCTATGAGTTTAAGGGAAGTAGAGGATTGACAATTCCAAGGAAGGTATTCTGATCATGGGAGCTTGATATAGAGCGTTTTATGACTATAACACAGGGGTAGTGAAGGCACCCCACTTGAGTAAGGAGTTCGTTTCTCCCATACATCAAATGGGTTGGTGGGGAAGCTGCGAGACTCCCGTGGGAGAAGGAGATAGGCGAGATCCCACAGGGCGGTAGCCCGAGGAAGCTCGTCAGGTCCCCCACAGGAAAGCGAGTAGCTTCCCAACCAACCCTGAAGATCAACATGGCAACGAACCCTGATTATCTCGAAATCGTGTCTTCAAGAATCCTGCCATATAACTGAATAACTCTCAGATAAAAATCAGCAACAACCTTTAGCAAAGGCTAAAAAATAAAGATAAAGTGAAAATGATTACGGAGGTGGAATGATTGCAATTCCAGGTAATGAATAGTCCGTTCAGTAAAGAACAGGCTGACCTTTTGAATAAGTTGCTGGTCACCTTGAACGAACAACAAAAAATCTGGTTAAGTGGCTACCTGTCTGCCGGGCAGGCCGCTGTACTACCTGCCCAGGAGGAAACAACAGACACCGGGGTGGCTGACCAGATTTCGACACGCCATATCACTATCCTATACGGTTCTCACACGGGAAATTGCCAATCCTTAGCTGAGGAATATACCGAGAAACTTAAGGGGAATGGGTTTACCGTCCAACTTTCATCCATGGACGATTTTAAAACGAAAGCATTGAAAAAAGTGGAAGATCTATTAATTTTGACTAGTACTCACGGAGATGGCGACCCTCCTGATAACGCCTTATCTTTCTATGATTATATACACAGCAAGCGAGCTCCTGAGTTAGGTGGGGTGCGTTACTCTGTGCTTGCCCTGGGTGATAGCTCTTATGAGTTCTTCTGTCAGACCGGGAAGGAAATTGATGCGAGACTGGAAGAATTGGGAGCTGAGCGCATTTATGGGAGAGTAGACTGTGACTTGGACTTTGAGGAACCTGCTGAAGAATGGTGGGAAGGAGTATGGGAACAGCTTGGCAGCAGTACCGATAAAGAAAACAGTGGGGACCCGATCGCCCCTCCTTTACCTATATCCGATAAACCCGTTTATTCTAAATCCCATCCATTTCAAGCGGAAGTATTAGAAAATATCAATCTTAACGGCAGGGGTTCAAATAAGGAGACCCGCCACTTGGAAATTGATCTGGAAGGTTCACAACTCACTTATGAACCCGGAGATAGTTTAGGGATTTATCCGCAAAATGAAGAAACTTTGGTTGATGAGTTGATCGATGAGATGGGTTGGGATCCAGAGCTAGAGCTCTCAGTTCCAGTGACAAAACAAGGGGAAGTCCGGGCGTTAAGAGAAGCACTTACTTCTCATTTTGAAATTACAGTCCTATCCAAGCCCTTATTAGAAAAACTTTCCACCCTTACTTCAAATCAAAAGTTGCCTGAACTTCTGGAATCAAGAGAAAGACTGAATGAGTATGTGCATGGAAGGGATCTGCTTGACGTGGTCAGAGATTATGGCCCGTGGGAAGCAGATGAGAAACAATTCATAAGTGTATTGCGGAAAATACCTTTTCGCCTTTATTCAATTGCCAGTAGTTTGAATGCGAATCCTGATGAGGTCCATCTCACAATCGGGGCATTACGATATGACGCTCATGGGAGGAAGAGGACTGGTGTATGTTCTGGCCAATGTGCCGAGCGGACTGACCAAGGTGATCAGTTAGCTGTATTTGTACAAAAGAACCAGAACTTCAAGCTTCCGGAAAATAAAGATGCCCCTATCATTATGATCGGCGCCGGTACTGGTATAGCACCTTACCGATCGTTCCTTGAAGAAAGGGAAGAACAAGGGAATGAGGGTAAGTCTTGGTTGTTCTTCGGTGAACAACATTTCGTTTCGGATTTTCTATATCAAGTAGAATGGCAAAAGTGGTTGAAGGATGATGTGCTTTCAAGGATGGATGTCGCATTTTCCAGAGATTCTTCAGAAAAAGTATATGTACAGCACAAAATGTATGAAAGAAGGAAAGAGCTTTACGAATGGATCGAAGACGGAGCATATATTTATGTGTGTGGAGATGAGAAGTATATGGCGAAAGACGTCCAGGATACGCTGCTTGAAATATTTAAAAATGAAGGTGACCTTTCAACGGAAGAAGCGGAAGCCTATTTGGCAGAACTAAGGCAGCAGAAACGTTACCAAAGAGATGTTTATTAATAGAAGATACACATGGAAGTCTTTGCCAAGCACCAAGAAGGAAGGAGACTAATCGATGTCTGATAATAAAACGATCCAGCCTCAAGGACCTCCAGATGAAATGGAGCGTATCAAAAAGGAAAGCCGCTACTTGAGGGGGAATTTAGTAGAGAGTTTTCAAGATCCGATTACGGCTAGTATCCCAGAGGAAGATACAAAGCTCTTAAAGTTCCACGGCAGCTATATGCAGGACGACAGGGATCTGCGACAGGAGAGAAAACAAAAAAAACTGGAACCAGCGTATCAGTTTATGATTCGTGTCCGTTTGCCTGGAGGGGTTGCTACTCCGAAACAGTGGTTGACCATGGATGAATTGGCTGATCAGTATGGGAATGAGACCTTGAAATTAACAACAAGACAAACCTTCCAGATGCACGGAATTTTGAAATGGAATATGAAAAAAAGCATTCAGGCGATGGACGCTGCCTTGATGGACACGATTGCTGCTTGTGGTGATGTGAACCGGAATGTCATGTGCAACTCAAATCCGAATCAGTCCGCCCTTCACGCAGAAGTTTATGATTGGGCGAAAAAAGTGAGTGACCATTTATTACCAAGAACAAATGCCTATCACGAAATTTGGCTGGATGAAGAAAAGCTTGTAGATGGAAAAGAAGATGAACCGATCTATGGTCCTGTATATTTGCCGAGAAAATTCAAAATCGGCATAGCCGTTCCCCCATCGAACGATGTGGACGTCTTTTCACAAGATTTAGGGTTCATTGCGATTGTAAAAGGTGGGGAATTACTAGGGTTTAATGTGGCTGTTGGAGGCGGCATGGGGATGACCCATGGAGATACTGCCACATACCCTCAACTCGCACGAGTCATCGGTTTTTGTCCAGTAGAGCGGACAGTGGATGTCGCAGAAAAAATCCTGACCATCCAACGCGATTATGGAAATCGCTCTAACCGCAAAAATGCGCGTTTCAAATACACGATTGACCGTTTTGGGATGGAGTGGATTCGCGAAGAGTTGAACGACCGACTTGGCTGGAGCCTGGAAGATGCGAAAGACTACCACTTTGAGAGTAATGGGGATCGTTATGGATGGATGAAAGGAGAAGATGGTCATTGGCATCATACCTTTTTCATTCAAAATGGCCGGATCAAGGACTCAGAGAATTATCGCTTGAAAGAGGGGTTACGTAAAATAGCGGAAACGAATACAGGGGAATTCCGTTTGACTCCGAATCAAAATGTAACTCTTTCTATGATACCAGAAGAGAAGAAAGCAGAAATCGAAGGCATCATAGACGAATATGAACTCATGGATGGTGAACACAATTCAGCAATAAGAAGGAACTCTATGGCTTGTGTGGCATTGCCGACTTGCGGATTAGCGATGGCAGAATCAGAAAGGTACCTTCCATCATTAATCGACAAATTGGAGGAAATTCTTGATGAAGCAGGGCTGGTAGAGGATGAGATCATTATCCGGATGTCAGGGTGTCCGAATGGCTGCTCACGGCCTGCATTAGGTGAGATCGGCTTTATTGGAAAAGCGCCAGGTAAATATAATATGTACTTGGGGGCAGGCTTTGCTGGGGAGCGACTGAATAAATTATATCGTGAAAACATCGGAGAAGAAGAGATCTTAAAGGAATTGAAGCCGATGTTGTTCCACTATGCTCAGGATCGGGAAGATCAAGAGAAATTCGGAGACTTTGTGATTCGAGCGGGCTACATTGAAGCTGTTCATGACGGGCAAGATTTCCACAGTTAAGGCTATTGCACGTGTTATCAGGTTATGTACCTTTTTTTGGTTGGACTGTCACTAACATCGCCCATAGGAATATGGTATTAAGGGAGACCAAATGCAAAGAGGTGCATAATAATGGATGATAAACGTAAGCAGCTTCCCGATTTGTTCGATCAACGGCTCCACGAAATGGTAAAGGCGGTAGATTCCTTCTTTGACGAGTCCATCAAGCAAGTCAATCAATTTTTCCAACAGTCAAGCATCCCCGTAGAGGTGATTGAAACTGGAACTGATGTCACTATCGAAGCCTATTTGCCGGGAGTCCAGAAAGAACAAATCAGAATCGACCGTTTCGGAAATCAAGTAAGAATTCGTGTCGAGAACCATGCTTCTAAGGAGGTCACAAGTGAAGATTCCTCCTTTTATAATAAAAAGCAAGCGTGGAGTCAAAAGGAACGAATCATTACATTGCCTTTCGCAGTCTCTGAAACTTCCAGTAGTGCTTCCTTCAAAAATGATGTGCTGAAGGTCATGTTTGCCAAAAATAACTCTTCCATCAAAGTGATTGATGTAGATAACTGATACCAACAACGAAGGGGAAGGTGTTCATTTACGCCTTCTCTTTTGCTGCTTCCTACATAGAATATTAGAGGAACTCTGAACAGGGAGGGTTGGCATTGTATGTCATTTGGGTCCCTTGCTATTATCCGGTCCTGCTTCACCCTGGATATCATGGTTATCTTCCGCAAAGCACTTACCGGTCTGAGCGGATTTATCCAGATGTAGACGCTGGTATGTTCATACAATCAGCATCAGAGATGGATCAATTGATGGATGAAGCACGTACAGTAGTAGAACGGATTCACAGCTCTGAAGAATTTGCGAATGAAATGATGGGTGCTGCACAAGAATCTGATCAATCCAAAGTTGATTCCTTGATTCAGAGTACAGGCGTAGGTGCCTCATTCAAAGCGGAATACACTCCAGATGGTTTGAGGTTGCATATGACTTCTTCTGTCAATCAATTGAATTGTTGTAAATTAACCTTGTCTTTACGTTGGCGATGATGAAAAACACGAAAAACCCGGCTTCCTTTAATTGAGGACGCCGGGTTTTTCGTGTTTATTCGAGGGGGTAGACCTTCGAGTCATAAGCTGACCAGTTACGGTGAAGAAAAAACGCTTCACCGGAATGATCTGCTAAGGCGCCTCAGGTCTGCCGGCCCCTCGTAAAAATATTAATGTCCAAGCGAGCGCATGATAAATTCAATGAGAAAGACCATGGCGATAAGAACGACAGGCGTTGATAGTTCTCTTTGTTTCCCGATAGCGAATTTGACGATCGGATAGGCGATGAAGCCGAAAGCCATCCCGTCCGCAATAGAATACGTGAAAGGAATCATCACGATGATCAAAAACGCTGGCATTGCTTCAGACAGTTGGTCCAATGGGATCTCCTTGATGTTCTGGACCATCAACGCTCCGACGATGATCAAAATCGGGGCAATTGCTGTAGATGGGACCATAGAAATCCAGGGGATGAACAGTAACGTAACCAAAAATAGAACACTCATAGTCAAAGCGGCTCTGCCTGACTTTCCGCCTGATGCGATGACCGCTGCACTTTCTGCTGAAGAAACCGTGGGAGAAGTGCCGAGGAATCCTGTAGTCAATGCAGAAAAAGCGGACGCTTGATATGAACGTTTGAATTTTTCTTCCTGATCAAGCATGTTCAACTGTCCGTGGATCAAGCCCATGTTTTCAAAAATAAGCACGATCGCAAGTGGGAAAACAGCCATCCAAAAGCCGAATTGTCCAATACTGCTGAAGTCGGGCATGAATACCCATGTTTGCTCTTGAAGTTCAATCATTTCGCCACGTTCACCTAGAAGGCCGGTGAAATGAGCAATAATCGTCCCTGCAACCATCGTTACTAAAAAGTTTCCCGGCACATTCCTGGTAAATAAGAAAATACCTATGAATAACGTCAGGATACTAGTAATGACGATAGCTGACGAAGGGTTGCCAAGTGTAATCAAAGAATGTTCTCCTCTTACGACAAGACCGCCTTTTTCCAGACCGATTAAAGTCAGGAACAATCCGAGACCGACCGTGATGGCATGTTTCAAAGATGACGGTATCGCATGTTTCAACCAATCTCCAAGTCTAGTAAAGGCAGTGGCTAAGAATAGCAATGAAGCGACGAGCACTACAGCAAGTCCTTCTTGAAAACCCATGCCACTCCCTTCAACGATTGAAAAAGCAAACAGAGCATTGACACCCATTCCGGGAATGAGAACCATAGGCGCATTTGCGTATATGGCCATGATCAAACAGCCTAGTGCACTGGCAAGAATAGTAGCCACCATACCGCTCTCAAGCGGCAATCCGGCACTTTCGAGGATTTGGCTGTTGACGGCGACGATATATACCGTCGTGAAATAACCGATCAATCCGGCCAATCCTTCTTTCTTCCAGCTCACCTGTTTATTTTGCTGATTGAGCATTTCAATCTCCTCTATGAAATTATCCCTCTCCCGCCCGGTTACCGAGTAACCCACAAACATTCATTTTACTCTTTATCTGTCATTCTGGCAAGGTAAAGTTAAAATTTTTCTTCCTTTCTACAAAGGACTTTAATTTCGAGACTCCCTCCAGTGGGATGAACATGGTCTGTGAGATCCCGGAAGGCGAAGCCTGAGGGGAGGAGGGTAAGAACGATCAGGAAGCTCCGATTTTTTCATATAAATATTAAGACCAGCAATTTTATGATAAGATAAGATAGGATTATTCAACGATGGAAAGCGTTTTCTTTTGTTTGATAGAGATAGTTTGCAAAGGGATGGTGGAAGAAATGAAATATCGTTCAGTATTCGATATCATCGGTCCAGTCATGATCGGACCTTCAAGTTCACATACAGCCGGAGCAGCCCGGATAGGCAGGGCTGCCCGTCATCTTTTCGGTAGAGAACCCAAGTATGCACATATACACTTGTATGGTTCTTTTGCGAAAACATATAAAGGTCATGGAACAGACGTGGCTATCATCGGTGGGTTACTGGATTATGAAACCTATGATCAGAGAATCAGCGACTCACTTGTTACGGCCAGGAAAAACGGTATGAAAATCCGTTTCCATGAAGAAGATGCACATACGGATCATCCGAACACAGCTAAAGTTAAAATCGGCGATGATGATGGCGAGCTGGAACTTGTCGGTATTTCCATCGGTGGCGGGAAAGCGGAAATCACCGAGTTGAATGGATTTGAACTCCGTTTGTCAGGCAGCCATCCAGCCATTTTACTGATTCATAATGACCGTTATGGGGCGATTGCTTCAGCTACTACGATCTTAGCAAAAAACGAAATTAATATCGGCCGGATGGAAGTGTCCAGAAAAGCTCAAGGAGAGCAGGCGTTGATGGTTATTGAGGTCGATCAAAACATCGATGATTCAGTTTTGGATGAATTAGAACGTGCCGATCATATCACCCAGGTAGCAAAAATTTCAGACTGACGATACAGAAAGGGGCGAGCACATGTTTCGAAATGTAGCAGAACTCGTAGAGCTTGCAGAAAGTGAAAATATTCAAATCTCAGAAGTGATGATCCGTCAAGAGATGGAGGTCAAACAACTGACGAGAGAAGAAGTGTTTCAAAATATGGAAAGAAACCTTGATGTAATGGAAAAAGCAGTAGAGGATGGATTGAAAGGGGTCAAATCCCATAGTGGATTGACTGGTGGCGATGCAGTTTTAATCCAGGATTATATGAAAAACCACAAGCCGTTATCTGGTAATCTTTTAATGGATGCTGTCAGTAAAGCTGTGGCGACCAATGAGGTGAACGCAGCTATGGGCACCATTTGTGCGACACCGACGGCAGGGAGTGCCGGTTGTGTGCCTGGAACACTTTTCGCAGTGAAAAACCAGTTGAACCCGACACGGGAACAAATGGTCGATTACTTATTCACCTCAGGCGCATTTGGTTTTGTCGTAGCTAACAATGCTTCGATCTCGGGTGCGGCAGGAGGCTGCCAGGCAGAAGTTGGATCCGCGGCAGGAATGGCATCAGCCGCTATCGTCGAAATGGCTGGTGGAACGCCGTCTCAATCAGCAGAAGCGATGGCGATAACATTAAAAAATATGCTTGGTTTGATTTGCGACCCTGTGGCAGGTCTTGTAGAAGTTCCTTGTGTGAAACGGAATGCTATGGGAGCATCGAATGCGATTGTCGCTGCGGATATGGCACTGGCTGGAGTCACTAGCCGTATTCCTTGCGATGAAGTCATAGATGCGATGTACAAAGTCGGCCAACGTATGCCGTCCGCTTTCCGGGAAACGGCCCAGGGAGGACTGGCAGCTACACCTACTGGAAGAGAATTAGAAGCGAAAGTGTATGGAATCTCGTTGAAGAAAGAGTGAAGAATGTGTTACAACATCCGATTAGTGAAGTCAAAGGAGTCGGGGAGAAATTAGAAACCCACTTGAATGAATTGGGGTTGTTTACAGTTGAGGATTTGTTGTTTTATTTTCCTCATCGATACGATTCCTACGAAGTGAAGCCCTTGACAGAATTGACAAATAATGAAAAAGCGACGATTGAAGGTGAAATCGTCTCAGAACCAGCTTTAAGCTTCTATGGAAGAAAGAAATCACGGCTTACCTTCACTCTTCAAGTGGAGCAGTTTGCAGTCAAAGCCGTAATGTTCAATCGTGCCTTTGCAAAAAAACAACTCCAACAGGGAGATACGGTGACCGTTACGGGGAAGTGGGATCAACAGCGGTTGCAGATCACTGTCAGTCAATTCAAAAAAGGCGAATCAAAGAGCCAGGAACCCATTCAGCCTGTTTATACTCTCAAAGAAGGTGTCAACTTGAACACTTTAAGAAAAGTGATTAAAACAGCGCTGGATCAGAACGGGAGTTCTCTCCCTGAAATTTTGCCGGAAGACTTGACTCTCGCCTACAAACTGCCGGAGCGTGTGCAAGCCCTTAATCAAATGCACTACCCTGAAAGCCGTATCATGTTGAAGCACGCGAAGAGACGGTTTATTTACGAAGAGTTCCTGGTTTTTCAGTTGAAGATGCAGCTGTTGAGGAAACATCATCGGGAATCAACGACAGGACAGGTGCAGACATATGACAATGATCGTTTGACTTCTTTTGTGCAGTCGCTGCCTTTTGAGCTCACCTCTGCCCAGAAGCGTTCGTTAGCTGAAATTTTGAATGATATGAAAAGTCCTCATCGGATGAACCGCCTTTTACAGGGGGATGTTGGCTCGGGTAAAACAGCGGTTGCTGCGATCGCTTTATACGCTTCAATTACTGCGGGGCACCAAGGGGCTTTGATGGTGCCGACAGAAATTTTGGCAGAACAGCACTACCATTCATTACAAGAGATGTTCAAGGGAAGAGCGATGGTCGCATTGATTACTGGATCGGTAAAAGGGAAGAGAAGAAAAGAGATTCTTGAGGCTGTGGATCAGAAGGAAATTGATATACTGATCGGAACGCATGCTCTTATCCAAGAGGAAGTCGCTTTCAAACAGCTTGGATTTGTCATAGTAGATGAACAGCATAGATTCGGTGTGCAACAGCGCAGGGCTTTAAGGGATAAAGGACTTTACCCGGATGTGCTGTTTATGACAGCGACCCCGATCCCAAGGACTCTTGCAATCACTGCTTTCGGTGATATGGATGTAAGTGTCATCGATGAGATGCCTGCAGGTCGGAAACCGGTGGATACTTACTGGGTCAAAGGTGAAATGACCAACAGGGTCCTCAATTTCATTCAAAAGGAAATCGACAGAGGGCATCAGGCCTATGTCATCTGCCCCTTGATAGAAGAATCCGATCAGCTTGATATTCAGAACGCCATTGAATTGTACAATCAGTTGAGTGCTGTGTACGAACCTGATGTTTCTGTCGGTTTGATGCACGGGCGTTTGCACAATGATGAAAAAGAAGGTGTTATGCAGCAATTCGCGGACAATACCTTGAAAATCCTCGTATCGACAACGGTGGTCGAAGTGGGAGTGAACGTACCGAATGCTACGGTCATGGTCATCTATGATGCAGAAAGGTTCGGTTTATCACAACTCCATCAACTCCGGGGCCGGGTCGGCCGTGGGGCCGATCAAAGCTATTGCATCCTTATGGGTGATCCTAAAGGAGAAGTCGGGAAAGAGCGGATGAGGATCATGACAGAAACGAACGATGGATTCGAGCTGTCCGAACAAGATTTGAAACTACGCGGCCCGGGGGATTTCTTTGGTAAGAAACAAAGTGGACTGCCTGAGTTCAGGGTGGGGGATATGGTCCATGATTACAGGGCTCTCGAAACGGCAAGAAAAGATGCTGCAGAAATGATAATGGATGATGTCCTTGAACAGGACGAACGTTACCAACCTCTGAAGGAGCTCGTCTATAGCGATCAGCACATTCTTGGAGATGTCCTGGATTAAAGATCGAAAACGCAAGCGACCTTGGTCAGCCGCGACAAGCGTAAGCACATCCGGCTGGACATGGCTCATGAAGCATTGGCTCGAATTTTATCATTTTCATCATAAAAAAAGACTGTCGGCCTGAATTTGCTTGCTGACAGTCTTTTTGTTTCCGCCTGATTTAAAGATTTTCCTTATACGAAAGGTCAATCCTTGCGTAAATCTTACTGGTATTATATATTACTATTAGTACCTAGTCATAAAGTGATCGCTTATGATTAAATGAACGGTGGAATCAGTGTGAAAAAGACTAAAAAAATGCGCCAGGAAGAATTGAAAAATAAAATCGATCAAACTCCCTTTATTACAGATGAAGAATTGGCAAAGTCATTTGGAGTCAGTATTCAGACCATCCGCCTCGACAGAATGGAACTGGGGATACCGGAACTCAGAGAGAGGATCAAGTCTGTCGCGACACACGAGTGGAATGAGACTGTCAAAGCACTGCCGATCGAAGAAGTCATCGGGGAAGTCGTAGACCTTGAACTTGATGATCGAGCATTATCGATTTTAGATATTCGTCCAGAGCACGTTTTCTCAAGGAATCATATTGCAAGAGGACATCACCTTTTCGCGCAAGCCAATTCTTTAGCAGTCGCATTGATAGATGATGACATTGCCCTGACGGCTCGCTCGACCATTCATTTTTCAAGACCGGTGAAGTTAGGAGAACGGGTTGTGGCCAAAGCGTCCGTCAAAGGGGAAGATGAAAAGGGTCGGACGATTGTAAGTGTCCACAGCTTTGTAGAAAATGAAGAAGTATTTGGAGGAACATTTGAAATGTACCGTTCCCACCAATAGAAGGAGATGGATCTGAAAATGAAGCTAGCCATTGACGCCATGGGCGGCGATCATGCCCCGGAAGCGATAGTTAAAGGTGCAGTAGAAGCTGCTGATTCAATAGAAGGATTGGAGATTACTTTGATAGGTGATGAGTCCCGTATCAAACCTTTTTTGAAAGGACAATCCAACCTATCCATCATACATACGACAGAAGTTATTACAGCCGATGATGAACCTGTACGTGCTGTAAGAAGGAAAAAGAATGCCTCCATGGTACTGATGGCCAACGAAGTGAAAGAAGGGCGAGCGGATGGTTGTATTTCTGCGGGAAACACAGGAGCATTAATGAGTGCTGGGCTTTTCTTAGTCGGGCGCATGAAAGGTGTTGAGCGACCGGCGTTGAGCCCGACCCTGCCGACTGAAGATGGGAAAGGGTTCCTGATGCTGGATGTAGGTGCGAATGTCGATGCGAAACCCGATCATTTGCTTCAATATGCAGTCATCGGGTCGATTTATGCTGAAAATGTAAGAAATATCGACGAGCCGCGTGTTGGTCTGCTTAATGTCGGGACAGAAGAAGGAAAAGGCAATGACTTAACGAAAAAAGCTTTCCGATTGATGCAGGAGGCGCCGATTAATTTTGTAGGCAACGTAGAGGCGCGTGACTTAATGAGCGGTGTGGCAGATGTTGTAGTGACTGACGGGTTTACAGGAAATGTGACATTGAAAACGATCGAAGGAACAGCGATGACGATGTTTTCTATGATCAAACAAACCTTTATGACCAACTTCAAGACAAAGATTGCTGCTGGCCTGGCTAAAAACGATCTAAAGAAATTGAAAGATCAATTAGATTACTCAGAGTATGGAGGGGCGGGTTTATTCGGATTATCTGCTCCTGTAATCAAGGCGCACGGGTCTTCGAATGAAAGAGCTGTGCTGAATGCCATTCGACAAGCATGCCAAATGGTCGAGCAGGATGTAACAATGACCATCTCGACCACATTGGAGGAGATGGAACAAAAGGAGGATGAATCATGAAAAACATCGCATATGTTTTTCCTGGACAAGGTTCTCAGGAAGTGGGCATGGGGCAGGCAATGTATGAAAGCTACCCATCTGTAAAAAAATTATTCGACCAAGCGGATGAAGCTTTGGGTTACTCACTGACAACCCTTATGTTTGAAGGACCTTCGGAAGAACTGACGAAAACAGAAAATGCTCAGCCTGCTTTACTTTTGAACAGTATTGCTATTCAAGAAGTGCTTCAGGAGGAAGGTGTCGAACCTGGTATGACTGCGGGTCATAGTTTGGGCGAGTATAGTGCTCTTGTAGCTTCCGGGTCTTTAAGCCCGATGGATGCTCTGCAATTGGTACATGTAAGAGGGAAACTCATGGAAGAGGCATACCCTACAGGTAAAGGGACGATGGCTGCCGTTCTCGGTTTATCCCAAGAAGAAATTGAAGAAGTCCTCCGCAATTTCGATGGAGAAACAGCCGTTGATTTAGCCAATATCAATTGCCCTGGCCAAATCGTCATTTCCGGCACAAAAGAGGGAGTGGAACAAGCATCTCAGCAACTCTCTGAAAAGGGAGCGAAACGAGTCCTTCCCCTCAATGTGAGTGGACCGTTCCATTCCCGGCTGATGAAGTCGGCAAGTGATGATTTCGCTGATTATTTATCAAAAACTACCATTCAGGATGCGGACATACCTGTGTATGCCAATGTTACAGCGTCACCTGTAACAGAAGCGGAAAAAATAGAAACATTGCTTATCGAACAGCTATACTCACCGGTAAGGTTTCAGCAGATCCTCGAAGCATTCGCTGAAGAAAATGTGGATGCCATTGTCGAGGTGGGGCAAGGGAAAGTATTGAGTGGACTGGTAAGAAAAGTGAAACGCAGAATGAAAACATTCAGTGTCCAGGATCCAGATTCATTGCAATCTTTCATTGATTGGTATAAGGAGGAATCTTGATGTTACAAGATCAGGTAGCTCTCGTCACGGGGGCTTCGCGTGGAATTGGAAGAGCGATCGCTCTGGAACTTGCTTCTAAAGGAGCGAAAGTCGCTGTCAATTATGCTGGCAGCGAAGATAAAGCAGAAGCCGTTGTCCAGGAAATTGAAGAACAGGGCGGCGTGGCCATTAAAATCCAGGCCAATGTCTCCAGTGATGAAGATGTAAAACGCATGGTGAAAACGATCATCGATGAGTTCGGTCGGTTGGATATCCTCGTCAACAATGCAGGGATTACAAAAGACAATTTGTTGATGAGAATGAAAGAAGAAGAGTTCGATTCTGTTATCGATACGAACCTTAAAGGTGTCTTCCTTTGTACGAAAGGCGTCACCAGACAAATGATGAAGCAAAAGTATGGTCGTATCATCAACGTCGCATCGATTGTAGGTGTATCCGGTAACCCTGGTCAGGCGAACTATGTAGCAGCTAAAGCAGGGGTGATCGGTATGACTAAATCGAACGCTAAAGAGCTTGCTGCAAGAAACATCCAGGTCAATGCCGTAGCGCCTGGTTACATTGCGACAGATATGACGGATTCCCTGACAGATGAGCAGCGTGAACAAATGCTTTCACTCATTCCCTTGAACCGTTTAGGGGAAGGGCAGGATGTCGCACGTGTAGTCAGATTCCTGGCTTCTGAAGACGCTGCCTACATGACAGGCCAAACGCTGCATATCGACGGCGGAATGGTAATGTAAAAATGTTATGGTTTTTCTCTGCGAAATTTACTATAATGACTGAAGGGAGGTGAGGTTCCAATGGCAGAAACATTTGATCGTGTAAAACAGATCATCGTCGATCGTCTTGACGTTGATGAGTCTAAAGTTACTATGGAAGCTTCCTTCAAAGAAGATCTAGAAGCAGACTCTCTTGACGTAGTAGAGCTTGTAATGGAGCTTGAAGATGAGTTTGATATGGAAATTTCTGATGAAGAAGCTGAAAAAATCAATACAGTAGGCGACGCTGTGAATTACATAAGCAGCGTATCGTAAAAGGAAGATTGCTGCTCGTTCCGTACGGGCAGCCTTTCCTGTATTACAGAAATTCTTAGCAAAGGACAAGGTGATTTATGGATGATTTTTCCAGTTTCCAGAACAAAGTAAATATTCAATTCAAAGATGTCTCGTTACTGGAACAAGCTTTCACACATTCATCTTATGTGAATGAGCATCGGAAAACCGATCGAGAAGATAATGAGCGTCTTGAATTTTTAGGAGATGCCGTTCTCGAACTTGGTGTATCTCAATACTTATATAGGGAATTCCCGAATATGGCGGAAGGCGAACTGACAAAGTTCCGGGCTTCCATCGTATGTGAAGTTTCCTTGGTCGAATTTGCCAACGAATTGAGATTTCAAGATCTCATTTTGCTTGGTAAAGGAGAAGAGCTGACAGGAGGCCGTAACAGACCAGCATTATTAGCTGACGTCTTCGAGGCTTTCATTGGTGCTCTTTATTTGGATCAAGGCTATGATACGGTCATACAATTCTTGAAAACCTATGTATATCCGAAAGTTAAAAAAGGTGCTTTTTCTCATGCGATGGATTTTAAAAGCCAACTTCAGGAATTTATTCAAAGGGACAAAAACAGCAGAATCGAATATGAGATCGTGGAAGAAAGAGGACCGGCGCACAGCCGTGAATTCATCGCCCATGTCCGTATTCAGGATGATATTGGCGGCATCGGTGTAGGCCGCACGAAAAAAGAGGCAGAGCAAAGAGCTGCCCAGCAAGCGTTACAAAATCACGGAGCTTTATCATGAGGAAAATAAAAAAAGACCGTCCCGGGGTTTAAATACATACCCGGGTGCGGTCTTTTCTTTTTTTAAGCAAGGGACAAAGTTGCTTATGTGTCTCAGGTAATCACAAAACCGACCAGTACATGCATGGTCAATAAAGCTTTAAGTAAGTCCTTTTCTGTGACAGAGTATGTCACACCAATGGGCTCATTCAGTATGGCGAGGAGCCGCGTACGGCCTGCACTTATTGAATTCACTTACGGTAATGGCCAAGCTCCTGGACGAAAGCTTGTATCTCAGACACGCTCAGTTGCCCTTTCATTTCGATGATATCATGTAACGATTTGATTTCTTCATATTTATTCAAATCGTAATCTTCCGGGTCCATGAGAGAGCGGTTGACGACCTGCAGCTTCTCGGCCATGTCATTGATGATGATCTCTAGATTCTCTTGGTTCGCTTCTTCTAAACTCAATTTGTATCCTCCTTAAGCTGGTGTTCGGGCTAGTACATATGATAAAGGAGTTTTTCGATTTTTGAAACCCTAAAAGGAAGGAAAAGAGGTTCGAACCTTCCTACCGTAGAGCGTAAGTTTATGATAAAATATATTAGTTGAATGAAAGAAAGATTGCGAAAATACAGGAGGATGACTATGTTCCTCAAACAATTAGATACTGTTGGATTTAAATCTTTTGCTGAACGGGTGACGGTTGATTTCGTTTCTGGCGTTACATCTGTAGTCGGCCCGAACGGCAGCGGAAAAAGTAATATTACAGATGCGATTCGTTGGGTGCTTGGTGAACAGTCTGCCCGCTCGTTGCGCGGTGCAAAAATGGAAGATATCATTTTTGCAGGCAGTGAGACACGAGCATCATTGAATATGGCAGAAGTGACCTTGACTTTGGACAATACAGATCAAGCCCTGCCTCTGGACTACCAGGAGGTAAGTGTGACAAGGCGTGTTTATCGTTCAGGCGAAAGTGAGTTTTATATCAACAACCAAACTTGCCGATTGAAAGATATCATTGATTTATTTATGGACTCTGGACTCGGACGTGAAGCTTTTTCAATCATCAGCCAGGGGAAAGTTGAAGAAATATTAAGTTCGAAAGCTGAAGAGCGCCGTTCAATTTTCGAAGAAGCAGCCGGTGTATTGAAATATAAACAGCGTAAGAAAAAAGCGGAATATAAATTGACAGAAACCCAGGAAAACTTGAATCGTGTTGAAGATATCATACATGAAATTGATGGTCAGTTGGAGCCATTGAAAGAGCAGGCAGCAGTTGCTAAAGATTACTTAGAGAAAAAAGACGAATTGAAAAACATTGAAATTTCATTATTGATCACTCAAATCGAACGCCTGCACGGGGATTGGCAGCACCTCCTGAAAGATTTAGACAAAGTGAAGGAAGAAGAAAGTGAATTGAAAACGAAAATCGATACAAAAGAGTCCTCTGTCGAAAAGCAACGCAGGGATATGAAAGCTCTGGATGAATCGATTGAAGATTTACAGGAAACTTTACTTGAATTGACTAGGGAACTGGAAAACCTTGAGGGAAAAAAACAGCTGATGAAAGAACGTCATAAGCATTTTGAAGAAAACAAATCAAAGTTAGAAGAGGCTTATGAAGAATTATCGGGGAAACTGGTAAGCTTGAAATCTGTCTCAGAAGAAGAATCAGCAAAACTGCAAGAAACGAAAAAGAAAAAGCAAGAGACCAAAAATGAGTTGAATCAAACGGATCAAGCTTTGAATAAAGATATTCACCTGATTGAAGAACAGATTGAGGATTTGAAGAGTGAATATATCGAGCTTTTGAATGAACAAGCGGCTAAGCGTAATGAAAAACAGCTGTTAGAAAAACAAGTAACGCAAATTCATTCGAAAAAAGGGGTGCAAGTCGATAAATTCAAAGACTTGAGAGAAGAAAGGCAGCAGTTAGATTCACAACTGAATGAAATTTCAGGTGAGACAGAAGAAATAACGCAAAAACGTGAGAACCTTGAAAAAGAATTGCAGGAATTGAATGAACAGATCGGGAAAAATAAACAGACTTATCAAGAATGGCAGGAGAAACTGTACAAAGGTTATCAGTATTTAGAGAAGCTTCGTTCTAAAAAAGAAATGCTCGAAGAAATGAAAGAAGATTTCTCTGGTTATTTCCAAGGGGTCCGTGAAGTTCTGAAAGCGAGACAGAAAGGGCAGTTGAACGGCATAAGAGGAGCTGTTTTAGAGCTTATTGACATTCCAGCGCATTTGATTACAGCGATTGAAACAGCGCTTGGCGCACAAGCACAGCATATTGTTGTAGAAGATGAACGCACAGGCAGGCAAGCGATCCATTGGTTGAAGAGTAACAACAAAGGACGAGCTACCTTGCTGCCATTGACAACCATTCAGCCTCGATCCGTCTATGGGGCATCTTCCCTTGCCCAGCAAGCTGGTTTTGTGGGAGTAGCTGGGGATTTAGTCGGGTACGAGGAGCAGCATTCCAAAGCTATTCAACACCTGCTCGGTCATATCGTGGTAGCGGAGGACCTGGAACATGCCAACTCGCTTGCCAACTTCTTGAAGCGTAAATATCGGATTGTCACCCTTGAAGGGGATGTGGTCAATCCTGGAGGGTCGATGTCCGGGGGAGCGAAGAAACAGTCGAACCAGTCTTTATTTACAAGAGAAAAAGAACTGCAGGAGCTTGTAAGTAAAATCAGTGAGTTTGATACAAAAGCAAAAGATGTCGAGCAGAAGGTCCAGCAGCTGAAAGAGAAGCTGACCACTCAAGAGAAAGAGAGCTCTCAAATGAATGAGCGCCTTTCTCAACTGAAGAAAGCAGAATATGAAAAACAGTCCGATAAGCGCGAGCTGCAAGTGAAGTTGAACCACTTGAATGATCAATTGAAGCTGTTCGATCAAGATCAAGCTCAATATGATCAGGATCACCATCATGCTGACCAGCAAGTGAAAAATTTAGAAACCACTCTATCAAATCTTGACGCACAATTGTCAGATATCCAGAGTGAAATTGATGATTTATCGGTTACGAAAGAGCGGCAGAAAGTCGACGAAGCCAATTTGCAAAAACGTCGCCAGGAATTACAAATTCAGTTAGCTGAACAAGAATCCGCGGTTTCTAATCAACAAGAAAAGACAAACCGGTACGAGGAAGAGAAAGCGATGATTGAACAAGAACTGCGCGGGAACCGAGCCTCCTATCAGCAGCTGATGGAAGTAGTTGACTCAAACCAAACTGAAGAAGAAGTAACTGACCAAATAGAGCAAATGAAGCAAAAGAAAGAAAGCACTTCCTCGCTGATTCTGGAACGGCGTAAAACGCGGGATGAGAATGGGCAGCAAATACAGGAGGCTGAGCAGTGGTTGAAAGAGCTGAAGCGCAGTCATCAAAACTATGTTCAAGACATCCAGCAGAAAGAAGTGAAAGCAAACCGTCTTGATGTGGAGCTTGAAAACATGTTGACCTATTTGCAAGAGGAATATGTCATCACTTTTGAAAAAGCAAAACGTGATTATTCTCGAGTCGAGGACGTTGAAGCGGCCTCTACAAGAGTGAAACTCATTAAAAGGTCCATTGAAGAATTAGGCACTGTCAATTTGGGCGCCATCGATGAATACGACCGGATTCTGGAAAGGTATGAGTTCCTGAAAGGTCAGCAGGATGACCTTTCAGAAGCTAAACAGACGCTCCATAACGTCATCAATGAAATGGATGGCGAGATGAAGCGGAAATTCGAGGACACCTTCACGAGGATACGCGGGGAATTCGGTGAAGTTTTCCGTACTCTGTTCGGCGGCGGTCGCGCAGATTTACAATTGACGGATCCTGATGACATGTTAGAAACCGGAGTGGATATTGTGGCACAGCCTCCCGGCAAGAAATTGCAGAATTTAAGTTTGCTTTCCGGCGGTGAACGGGCATTGACTGCAATTGCACTGCTTTTCTCTATATTAAGAGTACGGCCTGTTCCATTCTGTGTCCTTGATGAGGTGGAGGCAGCGTTGGACGAAGCGAACGTCGATCGTTTTGCCAAGTTTTTGAAAGAATTCAGTGCTGACACACAATTCATTGTTATCACTCACCGTAAAGGGACGATGGAAGAATCTGATGTTCTTTATGGGGTGACAATGCAGGAGTCAGGTGTATCCAAGCTTGTTTCTGTAAGGCTTGAAGAGACACCGGAGTTATTGGAAGCGTAGAAAGGATGAGTTGATGAGCTTTTTTAAGAAGTTGAAAGAGAAATTCGTGAAAGGCCCAGAAGAAGAGGAAGAGAAAAGGGACGAGAACACGGAAGAAGAAGAAACGGAAGTTGAAGCAGAGGCTGATGGAAACCCACCACTTGACGGCGAAACAGAAGTCATAGATGACGGAGAGTCTGATGAAGCTGAATCAAAGGGTTCCCCGGTGGAAGAAGCACCTGCAGAGGACGAAGAAGAACAGGTGCAAGTATTTGAAGAAAGCTCTAGTGTAGAGGTAACTGAAGATGAAGAGGAAGAAGAAACGATTGCTTCAAAGTTTAAAAAGGGGCTTTCCAAAACCCGCAACTCCTTTTCCAGTAAAATCAATGATCTTGTAGCAAGGTATCGTACAGTAGATGAGGACTTTTTCGAAGAACTTGAGGAAGTTTTGATTTCAGCTGACGTCGGTGTTACGACGGTTATGGAAATGATTGAAGAACTAGAGATGGAAGTGAAGCGGAGAAACATCCAGGATCCTCAAAAAGTAAAAGAAGTCATCTCAGAGAAACTTGTAGAAATTTACTATGGAGATGACGATGCAGGGGATATTGAAGGCCTTGTGGAAAACCCTGATGGATTGACGATCTACTTGTTTGTCGGTGTCAACGGAGTCGGGAAAACGACGACCATCGGTAAGCTAGCCCATCGTCTTAAATCAGAAGGAAAGAACGTAACATTAGCAGCAGGTGATACCTTCCGTGCAGGTGCTATTGAACAGCTTGAGGAATGGGGTAAGCGTGTAGGTGTCAATGTCACGAAGCATAGCGAAGGCAGTGACCCCGCAGCTGTCATTTATGACGGTATCCAGTCTGCTAAGTCTCGTCAGGCCGATGTGCTCATCTGTGACACGGCTGGCCGCCTGCAGAACAAAGTGAATTTAATGAACGAGCTGTCTAAAGTGAAGAGAGTCATTGAAAGAGAAGCACCAGGGGCGCCCCATGAAGTTCTTCTTGTATTGGATGCCACGACTGGACAAAATGCCATGAGTCAAGCCAAAACGTTTTCTGAAGCAACAGACGTCTCCGGAATCGTTCTGTCTAAGCTGGATGGAACAGCCAAGGGTGGAATCGTATTAGCGATCCGAAATGAACTGGATATACCGGTGAAGCTTGTAGGTCTTGGAGAGAAGGTCACTGATCTCGAGACGTTTGATGCCCACGCTTTCGTTTATGGATTGTTTGCAGATATGATTGAAGATTATGAAGACGAAGAAAAAACATCATAAGCCTTGACATTCAAGGACATGCTCCGTTAATATTTATGTGTAAAGGTATTTCACTTAACAAGGGGTGCTTCAAGCGTGCTTGAAAAAACAACACGGATTAATTATCTTTTTGATTTCTATCAATCGTTGTTGACTCCTAAACAAAGCAATTACATGGAGTTATATTATCTGGAAGATTACTCTTTAGGTGAAATATCAGAAACCTTTGATGTCTCGCGTCAAGCGGTTTATGATAATATTCGCCGAACAGAGACAATGCTTGAAGAATATGAAAAAAAGCTTCAATTATATGAAAAGTTCCAAAAGCGCCAGCAGGTGTTCAAAGAAATGGAAGCAGAAATTGAAAACACAAAACTTCCAGAGCAATTCCGCGTATGGCTAGATCAACTACTAGAATTAGAATAGGAGGGTTCCATCGATGGCATTTGAAGGTTTATCCGACCGTTTGCAGGAAACCATCAAGAAAATCAAAGGCAAAGGGAAGGTAACCGAACAAGACGTAAAAGAGATGACCCGTGAAGTACGTCTCGCCCTCCTCGAGGCCGATGTCAACTTTAAAGTCGTGAAAGATTTCGTCAAGCGTGTACGTGAACGCGCCATCGGTCAGGAGGTTATGGAGAGCCTGACCCCAGGTCAACAGGTAATCAAAGTCGTGAAAGAAGAACTGACGGAATTGATGGGTGGAGATGAAAGTAAAATTGCTGTCGCCAAACGCCCGCCGACGGTCATCATGATGGTCGGCCTCCAGGGTGCAGGTAAAACCACCACAACCGGTAAGCTTGCCAATTTATTGCGTAAGAGTTATAACCGCAAGCCGTTGTTAGTGGCAGCAGATGTCTACCGTCCGGCAGCTATCCAGCAATTGGAGACGCTCGGGAAACAATTGACTATGCCTGTACACGCAGAGGGCACAGAGGCTGACCCTGTCGATATCGCAAAAAATGCAATTGACAAAGCGAAAGAAGAACACCATGACTATGTGTTGATCGATACTGCCGGCCGCCTGCATGTCGATGGAGATTTGATGGGTGAACTGCAGCAGATCAAAGAAGCTGTAAACCCTGATGAAATCTTCCTTGTCGTGGATTCGATGACAGGTCAAGATGCAGTTAATGTTGCAGAGAGCTTTGACGAACAACTGGATATCAGTGGCGTTCTTCTGACTAAATTGGATGGTGACACCCGTGGTGGTGCGGCACTTTCTATCAAAGCCGTTACTGGTAAACCGATAAAATTCGCCGGTACGGGCGAGAAGTTAGACCAGTTGGAAACATTTCACCCTGAACGGATGGCTTCAAGAATTCTCGGCATGGGGGATATGTTGACACTCATCGAGAAAGCTCAGACGCAAGTCGATGATAAGCAGGCTAAAGAGCTTGAATCGAAAATGCGGAATGCTTCATTCACGTTCGAGGATTTCCTGGAACAAATGGAACAAGTGAAGAGTATGGGGCCGCTCGATGAAATAATCAATATGATTCCTGGTGCCAGCAAGATGAAAGGATTGCAGAATGCATCGTTTGATGATAAACAAATCGTCCATGTGGAAGCGATCATCCAATCTATGACCAAAAACGAGCGCCAGGACCCATCTGTCATGAATGCAAGCCGTAAAAAACGGATAGCCAAAGGCTCCGGGACCTCAGTTTCGGAAGTGAACCGTTTATTAAAACAGTTTGAAGAAATGAAGAAAATGATGAAACAAATGAGCAATACAAAAGGGAAAAAAGGCAAAGGAATGAAATTTCCTTTCATGTAATGGAAAAACCCTTTACACACTATTGAAGTTCTGCTAGAATCTAAATCTGTGTGAAACATTAAAGAAATTTGGAGGTTGTTAAAAATGGCAGTAAAAATTCGCCTAAAACGTATGGGATCTAAACGTAACCCATTTTACCGTGTAGTAGTTGCAGATTCTCGTTCTCCTCGTGATGGACGTATCATCGAGCAAATCGGAACATATAACCCAGTCACTAACCCTGTAGAGGTTAAACTTGACGCTGACAAAGCGATCGACTGGATGTCCAACGGTGCGAAGCCGAGCGACACGGTCCGTAACCTATTCTCTAACGAAGGCATCATGAAGCAGTTCCACGAAAAGAAAAACCAAAAATAAAGTAGTGGTGATATCATGCAAGCCTTAATCGAAACGATCGTCACTCCGCTTGTCGATCATCCAGACGACATCAAAGTGGATGTGAAAGAAGAAAATCACAAAATGGTTTACCATCTTTCTGTCCACCCGGATGACGTCGGAAAAGTGATCGGGAAAAACGGGCGGATTGCGAAAGCGATTCGAACTGTCGTTTACGCGGCAGGCTCTGATTCTGATAAAAGAATCTATTTAGATATCATGTAAGAAGGGAGAGGGAGAACCTTTCCCTTTTTTACTATTTAAAAAGGACGAGAGGCGGTCGGTTGATGCAAATGATCAGAACGATCCCTGTGAAAGAAATATTGACAGCATCCAGTCGTACCCAACTGAAAGATAAATTTGATCAGCGGACACAACAGCTTGATCAAGAGTGCAGGCAACTCTCATTTGAACAAAAGAAGCTGGAACGCAAGCCCGGAATAGCTAAACAAGATGTGGAACGCCGTTTTTCAAAGGAAATCAATCGTAGAAAAGATCAGCTTCGCTGGTTGGAATATCAACGCCAACAGCTGGACACCCTTCCAGATGGTAGTGAATTAGAAACAGATGAAGTTGAAGCATTGGTTACCGTAGAAGAAGGCGATCACTGGGCTGAAGTCACCCAGGAACAACAGATTCTCATTAAAGATGGAAAAGTCATAAGAGCGAGGTAATCGAATACATGGAAAAACAGATGTACAATGTAGGAAAAATCATTAATACGCATGGAATTAAAGGAGAAGTGAAAATTCATCGCATTACAGACTTCGATGAACGTTTCGCACCTGGGCAGCTTTTGTATTGGGTGAATGATCAAGATGATCCGAAGCCACTGGTCGTCCGCAGTCATCGGATGCATAAAGGTTTTGATTTGGTGAGCTTTGAAGATCATTACTCCATCAATGATGTGGAAGGCTACAAAAATGGAAGCCTAATGGTAGCAGAAGATGCACAGGATGAGCTTGAGGATCATGAGTTTTACTTTCGGGAAATCATTGGATGTAAGGTTTACCTGGAATCAGGGGAAGAGCTGGGGGAAGTGAAAGAAATACTGACTCCCGGTGCGAATGATGTATGGGTTGTCGAAAGGAAACAAGATTCAGATGTACTCATCCCTTATATTGAACCTGTTGTCAAAGAAGTAGATCCGGCTCGGCAAGTCATTATCATCGATCCAATAGAGGGGCTGCTAGATTAATGCATATTGATATTTTGACGCTGTTTCCTGAAATGTTTGAGGGAGTTTTGAATCATTCAATTATGAAGCGAGCCCAGGAACAGAAGGCTTTTTCTTACCAATATGTGAATTTTCGGGATTATACGGCGAATAAGCATAACAAAGTCGATGACTATCCATATGGAGGAGGCGCAGGTCTTGTCCTTTCCCCTCAACCAATTTTCGATAGCATTCATGAGGTGAAAGAAAAAGCAGCTAAGCCTCCACGCGTTGTCCTCCTCTGTCCTCAAGGAGAGCCGCATACCCAACAAAAGGCGGAAGAACTCTCAAGTGAAGATCACCTTGTATTCATTTGCGGACATTACGAAGGCTATGATGAGCGTATTCGCCAGGAACTAGTTACAGATGAAATCTCGATTGGTGACTATGTCCTGACAGGAGGAGAGCTTGGGGCTATGGTCGTGATCGACTCGGTGGTCCGTTTACTTCCGGGAGTGCTTGGTAATGAACAATCGGCTCCTATGGATTCTTTTTCAAACGGCTTATTAGAGCATCCTCATTATACCAGGCCGGCAGACTTCAGAGGCAGTAGAGTACCCGATGTGCTTTTATCCGGGAACCACGCCAAAATCGACGAGTGGAGACACTATCAATCACTGAAGCGTACATTTGAACGACGGCCGGATCTGTTAGTTGACAGGAAGTTGTCAGCAAAAGAAGAATCTTGGCTTGAAGAATTGAAAAATAGCTAGTATCTATTGATGTTTACCCACCAATGTGATATATTGAGATTTGTGCTTAAACGTTCGGTTTAAGTGGAAAACGATGTTCCGCTGCCTCTTAGAAGACATGAGCATTAGTTAAAAAGGAGTGAAAATCATGCAGCAATTGATTCATGACATTACAAAAGAACAGCTTCGTACAGATCATCCTAACTTTCGTCCTGGTGATACTGTCAAAGTACACGTGAAGGTTGTCGAGGGTACTCGCGAGCGTATCCAGGTCTACGAAGGTGTTGTCATTAAACGTCAAAATGGCGGAATCAGCGAAACATTTACAGTTCGTAAGATTACTTACGGCGTAGGTGTTGAGCGTACATTCCCAGTCCATTCACCACGTATCGCAAAAATTGAGCGTTCCCGTCGTGGTAAAGTACGTCAAGCTAAGCTTTACTACTTGCGTAACCTACGCGGTAAAGCAGCACGTATCAAAGAAATTATCTAATTTCAGTAAAAAGGAGCTTGCATATGCCAAGCTCCTTTTTTCTACTCAAGATGGATATAGTTTTAGTTTTATGACAAGGTGCTGTGATGAATGTGCTTACGCTACATCACTCCGGTGTCCATACCTCCTGAAGTTATTGGCCGAAGGTACAGAGAGAGGAAATTCCTCAGTTCATGCTCTGGGTATGGGTCGGGCCGGATACTTGCCCTGAGACTTGTATATATAGAGGTAGCAGCAAGTCCCACGTTCCTTGAATCAGAGTGAAAAAAAGAAGCTCGGATTTTCAGATGATGGATCGTCTCGACTTTGCCGCTCGAATATTTCACATGGCTAGGAAGTGGGGATGGAATATGAAACAACAGTGGTTGGATTGGATCAAAGCCTTTGTCATTGCAGCTGTACTAGCAATAGTAGTACGTGTCTTTCTTCTCGCACCGGTGGTCGTCGAAGGGCCCTCGATGCTCACGACGCTGCACAGCGGGGATCATTTGATTGTAAGTAAGCTTAACTATTCTCTAGGGTCTCCTGAACGATTCGATGTCGTGGTATTTCATGCTACGGAACGTAAAGACTACATAAAACGGGTAATCGGCCTTCCTGGCGACCGGATCACATATGAAGATGACCAATTATTTGTCAATGGTGAAGCAATGGAAGAGCCGTTTTTAAACGAGCGTAAGAAACAAATCGCGGAGGACCAATTGTTGACAGATGACTTTAAAATCGAAGAGCTCCCAGGTGGTCATGAAGTCGTCCCGCAAGGACATCTGCTTGTCCTCGGGGATAATAGGAATAATTCAACAGACAGCCGAATGCTCGGAATGATTAGTGATGATCAAGTTGTCGGACAAGCGGTGCTATCGTATTGGCCGTTGTCCCGCATCAGCTTAGTCAATTAGGAGGAATAGCATGACCATTCAATGGTTCCCTGGTCATATGGCCAAAGCGAAAAGAGAAGTAGCGGAAAAGCTGAAGCTGGTCGATTTTGTCATCGAACTAGTAGACGCACGGGCTCCTTTATCTTCTCAAAACCCTATGCTTCATGGTATTTTGCAAGAAAAACCAAAAATGGTTGTTCTTATGAAAAAAGATTTAGCAGACCCTGAGATAACAGAAAAGTGGATCCAGCATTTCAAAAACAGAGGGGTCACTTCTGTAGCTATTGAAGCTAACCGAAAGCAGGATGTCCAGAAAGTCATCCAAAAAGCGAAAGATCTTGGTAAAGAAAAGTTGGATAAGCTCAGAGCTAAAGGTATAAGACCTAGAGCATCCAGAGCAATGATAATAGGGATCCCTAATGTCGGAAAATCGACCCTGATCAATCGGCTGGCAAACAAAAAAATGGCAACAACTGGCGATAAGCCGGGAGTTACGAAAAAACAGCAGTGGATTAAAGTGAAGAAAGAGTTTGAGCTATTGGATACTCCTGGGATTCTTTGGCCGAAGTTCGAAGAAGAGGAAGTCGGTTATCGCCTTGCTTCTATTGGAACCATTAAGGATCAGATCCTGCCGAAAGAAGATGTTGCAGCATATGTATTGGATTATTTGAAAGCCTATTACCCTGCTTTTCTTGAAGAACGGTTCGGTTTCGAGGACTTCGATGATATGATGGAAGCTTTTGAACACATTGGCAGGAAGCGCGGATGCCTGGAGAGTGGCGGTCATGTCAATTTTGAAAAGGTATCTGATATCATTTTGCAAGATTTAA
Source organism: Halobacillus litoralis (assembly GCF_004101865.1). Taxonomy (NCBI): domain Bacteria; kingdom Bacillati; phylum Bacillota; class Bacilli; order Caryophanales; family Bacillaceae; genus Halobacillus; species Halobacillus litoralis. Next base: position 338,803 of record NZ_CP026118.1, on the reverse strand, counting down.
GAGATGGCAAGTTAGGCCTCATCAGTTTTGAGCGTCCTGAATAGATGTTACGGAAGCGCAGCGTGGTACCTACACCTTGCGCTTTTTCTATGACTTTAGCTAGACTATAAGTATAATTTTTATTTTGTTAGCAGTTGTCTGGAAAAAATGATTTCGAAGCTTCAGTGTGAATAAGGGGCTTCGGGAAACGGTTCGCTTTCCGTGGGCGTGCGCTGAGCCTCCTTAGGCTACGCCTTCCGGGGTCTCATCTAACCCGCGTATATCACAGGAGTCTCACCGCTTCCCTCCGCCTTTTGCGATAGGAATTTCTCGAAATCGCCTGAGGGAGGACCTGCCCTTTATGGAGTGGGATAAACCCCACCTGAAAGTCATAATGGTAGTAGTCTAATCGCAAAAGCTCCCTGCAAACCAAAGGTGGTTTCGAGTGTCTTCCATTCGTATGGTGGCTGGTAAACGGCGAGACTCTGTAAGGCAACAGCCTCAGGAAGCTCTCCGTCATCTTCGCAGAAAAGCGATTCGTTTTCCCCGCCACCATCACCACTTACAAAAGTTTTGAAACTGAGTGTTAAGGGTGATGGGGCTGAACTGAAATCAATAAGAGAAAAACTAGATATGAACTTAGATAGAATGATTACATAAAGCTTAATTTCGTCCGATAAAAGAAGAAATGGAGTGTATGAATAATGGCTCGGTTAACGGTGATGCATGTGAAAGAAATGCTGAATGACCCCCTATTGACGGAGGAAGAACTCCAAGGTTTTCGAAATGATGAACGCAAAGGGGTTCAAAAGCTTATCGAACGATATGATGCTGAGAAGCGGAAAGAAGCTCAATTGCAGCAGCAGTATGAGGATATGTTGGTTTTTGAATATGAACAGTACCGTAAAGGGAAAAGAGTTGTTGCAGGTATTGATGAGGCAGGGAGAGGGCCATTAGCTGGCCCGGTCGTGGCCGGGGCTGTCATTTTACCAGAAAACTATTATTTAGAAGGATTGAATGACTCTAAAAAATTGTCTTTGAGCCAGAGAGAGAATTATTTTGATCATATTAAAGCAGACGCGTTTTGGAGTGTAGGCATTGTCTGCAATGAAGAGATCGATCGATTGAATATTTACCAGGCCACAAAGCTGGCTATGCAGCGGGCTGTGGATAATCTGCCGGTGCGTCCTGAGCATTTATTGATAGATGCGATGGAGATGAACCATGCTCCATGTACCCAAACAAGTCTAGTAAAGGGGGATCAGAGAAGTGTTTCGATTGCTGCAGCTAGTGTTATTGCTAAAGTGACACGTGATCGCATGATGGCTGATCTGGATGAGCGCTATCCAATGTACCAATTCCGCTCTAACCAAGGCTATGGCACAAAAGATCACTTGAGAGCTTTGGAAATGTATGGAGCATCCCCATATCACCGGTTGAGTTTTGCACCAGTGAAGGAAGTGATTTAGAGATAAAGGAGAGGGAAAACGTGAGAAATTTGTTGAGTGGGATCGGGCAAGCAATACAGGCGAAAGCTGTGCAGACAACTCCCGTACAAGGTCAAATGATGAGTGGAAAAGTAGTGGAACTCATGCCTGACAACAGGGCTATCGTCCAACTCGGAAAACAAAAAGTACATGCACAGCTGGAAACCTCTTTGACTAAGGGGAATGCTTATTTGTTTCAAGTTGAGAAGACAGATCCTCTCCTTCTATTAAAAGCGATTAAAGGTACCCCTGTCAGTTCTGGAAGAAATGATATTCAACAGCTTTTAAAACAACTGGGAGTAACGTTGACCAAGCATAATAGTCTTTTTTTAAAAGAAATTTTACAGCAAAACATTCCTTTTCAGCAAGCGGAAGTCAAAAAAGCTCTTGCTTTATTAGAAGGAGCCGGCGACAAACCTCTAGCCCGGCAGATTTTAGTTCAAATGTTCCAAAAACGTTTTCCAATCCGATCATCCATCTTTCAAGCCCTGGCAACCAAACAGACAACAGAATTTTCCAGCGTTTTAACTCAGCTTCAAAATCAATTCAATGATGAGCAAATAAGTGTAAGCAATGAGAAAGTACGAGTGCTGCTTTCGCAAATGAAAGGGTCAGGTTCCTCATTATCTTCTGCGGATTTGGCTGTGCAGAGAATAACGACAGAAGTTTCAGCAGGAAAAGACACTTCCTTTCAATTATTCAAACAGGCAGGCATCGTCAGAGAAGGGATGAGCTTCACTGAATTTCAACAGACATGGAATCAGTGGGCAGGAAAAGGAGAAGGCGTGAGTGCTGTAAGTCAAACACTTCCAGGCACTAAAGGGAAGTCAGTGCAAAATCCGCCTTTCCCTCAACCGCTTGAAACAATATCGACACAATTGAAAAAGCTTTTTGACCAACAGTTACCTGTGACTGATAAAGATTTGAAGACATTGAGTCAATGGTTACAAACATCCGAACGGGTGCTCCAAGCGGATCTGTCATCAAATCTCCGCAATCAATGGACAAGTCAATACAATGAACTTTCCCGACGGCGTGTGTTTGAAAAGTTAACCCCTTTTTTATCCCCACAAGAAAAAGTGATATTGAATGACTTTGTAAAACAAATGGCTGATCCGGTCAGTAAAGGGCCGGAATTCGCCAGTGGACAACTGGAGAAGGTTATACAAATGGGGCGACAGATAGAGGGAAGTCAACTGCCATCAGAACAGAAATCAGCCCTCATTGACTGGATGTCACGTTCAAGTGAATTCCTCTCACTCAAAGAAAAAGACATGATGCTGCTGAAGTTGAAAACAGTGATGGATTTCAGCGGATTCAGCGATGAGCGCAGACTTTCATCTTCTTTGCAGCAAGGAACGAATCAAGCCCATGAAAGCACGTTGAAAACACTATTGCTTCAAGGGTTGAACGATGGAACAACGCCTCGTCCGGAAACAGCCAAACAAATGCTTCACTTATTGAACGGGATCCAACTGACTTCTCATGTCGACCAGCAGCACACGCTTCAAATGGCGCTTCAAATCCCAGGGGACTTACTTGGTTCTCTTCATGATATCCACATGAATTTAGAGGGAAGGAAAACACAAGAAGGGACCATTGATCCTGACTTTTGTCACATCATATTTTACTTGGATCTGGCTAATTTGAAAGAAACTGTCATTGACTTGAATATTGTGGATCGCCGGATAGCGATCACTGTTTTTAACAATAGTCCTAAAATGGAATGGCTGGCACACCAGTATAAAGATTCGGTGAGGGAAGGTTTGAGTGATGTTGGTTATGAACTTTCTTCACTAGTCACCCGGCAAACGCATGAGAGACAAACCTCATGTAAGACTAACAAAGAGGAAGAACGGGAAGAAGGGGTGGATATTAGGGTATGAAGCATGAGAGAAAAGAAGCCATTGCTCTTAGTTATCAATCCGAACAAGAATCTGCTCCCCAAGTAACAGCTAAAGGGAAAGGTTACGTAGCTGAAAACATATTAGCAAAAGCGGAAGAAAACCAAATTCCCGTCCAAGAGGATGCAACTTTAGTTGAACTTTTATCAGAGTTGAACATCAACGAGCAAATTCCTGAAGAATTATATCATGTAGTAGCAGAGGTGTTCGCCTTCATTTATAAGGCGGACAAGGGATAAAAAAGCTGATTTTTCTTAAGAAAATCCTTTTACAGCAACTTTCTCAAGGGTAAATGGAAACTTATCAATCTACGGTTTACATAATGATTTACATGTTAATCTATTTTATTTTTCGACAGATATCTAGCTTAGTGTGGACAATTGATAGCGTTTTTTTATACAATGAACATGCAGTGAAAATTGATGGGAGGATGAAACATGAACATTCACGAGTATCAAGGAAAACAAATCATGCGTGATTTTGGCGTTTCAGTGCCAAACGGCCACGTAGCATATACCGTAGATGAAGCTGTTGAAGCAGCTAAGAAATTAGGTAGTGACGTGACTGTAGTCAAAGCACAAATCCATGCAGGTGGACGTGGAAAAGCCGGTGGAGTCAAGATCGCCAAGAATCTTGATGAGGTGCGTACATACGCTGATGAGATACTAGGTAAAACACTTGTAACCCATCAGACAGGACCAGAAGGTAAAGAAGTGAAGCGCTTACTCATCGAAGAGGGATGCGACATCCAAAGCGAGTACTATGTAGGCCTTGTCCTGGACCGTGCTACTAGCAAGGTGACTATGATGGCATCAGAAGAAGGCGGTACAGAGATTGAAGAAGTAGCCGCTGAAACACCGGAGAAGATCTTCAAAGAAGTAATCGATCCAGTTACAGGCTTGACACCATTCCAAGCACGCCGTCTTGCTTTCAACATCAATATTCCTAAAGAAGCATTAGGCAAAGCAGTCAAATTCATGTTGGGCCTTTATGATGTTTTCTTGAAGAAAGATTGCTCTGTTGCGGAAATCAATCCACTTGTAACAACAGGGGACGGAGATGTATTAGCACTTGATTCAAAATTGAACTTTGACGATAATGCATTATTCCGTCAAAAAGACATTGCTGAATTGCGTGATCTTGATGAAGAAGATCCGAAAGAAGTTGAAGCTTCGAAATATGACTTGAGTTACATCGCTCTTGATGGAAACATCGGATGTATGGTCAATGGAGCTGGCTTAGCAATGGCGACAATGGATACAATCAAACACTATAGCGGTGATCCTGCCAACTTCCTTGATGTAGGTGGCGGAGCTACTACGGAAAAAGTCACAGAAGCATTTAAAATCATCCTTTCTGATGACAATGTCAAAGGGATTTTCGTCAATATCTTCGGTGGCATCATGAAGTGTGATGTAATCGCAGAAGGTGTCGTAGAGGCCACGAAACAAATCGGTCTAACATTACCACTTGTCGTACGTCTAGAAGGAACGAATGTGGATGCAGGGAAGAAAATCCTTGAAGAATCCGGATTGAATATCACGTCTGCTGACTCTATGGCAGAAGGCGCACAAAAAATCGTTGAACTAGTCAAGTAGAAAGGCGGGGAAATCAGATGAGTGTATATATTGATAAGAATACAAAAGTCATTGTTCAAGGTATCACCGGCTCGACTGCATTATTCCATACAAAACAAATGGTTGAATACGGTACACAAATCGTCGGTGGAGTCACACCAGGCAAAGGCGGGACAGAAGTAGAAGGTATCCCTGTCTATAACACTGTCTCTGAAGCAGTCGAAAAAACTGGAGCAAATGCTTCGGTCATTTACGTTCCTGCTCCATTCGCAGCAGATGCGATCATGGAAGCTACAGATGCAGACATGGATCTTGCTATTTGTATTACAGAACACATTCCAGTGCTTGATATGATCAAAGTGAAGCGTTACATGGAAGGTAAGAAGACTCGCCTTGTCGGTCCTAACTGCCCTGGTGTCATTACACCGGATGAATGTAAAATCGGTATCATGCCTGGATACATTCATAAAAAAGGTCACGTAGGTGTTGTGTCTCGTTCTGGTACATTGACATATGAAGCGGTCCACCAGCTTTCTGAGTCTGGACTCGGTCAATCTACAGCAGTAGGAATCGGCGGAGACCCTGTCAATGGCACGGACTTCATCGATGTTCTAAAAGCTTTCAATGAGGATGCTGATACTGAAGCGGTCATCATGATCGGTGAAATCGGTGGTACAGCTGAAGAAGAAGCCGCTGAATGGGTGAAAGCAAATATGAGTAAGCCTGTTGTCGGCTTTATCGGTGGTCGTACAGCTCCTCCAGGGAAGCGTATGGGGCACGCCGGCGCCATCATCTCTGGTGGTAAAGGTACAGCTGATGAGAAGATTCGTGTCATGAATGAATGTGGCATCGAAGTGGCTGAAACCCCTTCTGTTATGGGTGAAACCCTCATCCAGGTATTAAAAGACCAAAACCTTTTTGAAAAATGTAAAACACATTAAAGTTAATAACATGCAGCAGAGGCCGTATCGATCCAGGTACGGTCTCTGACTTATGAAATGAGGTGCGCGGTGGTAACCAGAAGAGAACGTTTGATTTGTTTGCATGATTCTCCCCACGTATCCAGACCACTCTTAAAAAGACTTCTTCGTCTCGATGATCAATTACTCCTCCCCTTTTCCTGTTCATCTAAAGAATTGGCCCACATTCTTCAAATCCCCGTTGCCCGATCCACTTCCATCATTCAGCACATAAACGACCCTAATATAATGAAGAAACTCGACAAATATCAGCAAAATATCTCCTTATTAACCTGGTTCGATCATGGGTATCCTAGTTTATTGAGGTCCATTCCCGATCCTCCTCTGGTTCTGTATTTTAAAGGAGATCATACCCTTTTAAATGCACCACTTTCCCTGAGTGTTATAGGGACAAGAAAGCCCTCCCCTTACGCCTTTACAGCTATGAAAGCTGTACTGCTCCCCATTATCCGAAGTCGATGCACGATCGTAAGTGGTATGGCCAAAGGTATTGATCAGTATGCCCATACACTTGCATCGGAACATCAGGGAAGAACTATTGCTGTTCTCGGGTCGGGTTTTCAGCACATTTATCCGACAAATGACCTTACTTTGTACGATCGTCTTGTTCGAGAACATTTAGTGATCAGTGAATACCCGCCAGACCGCCCTCCGAAAAAATATCACTTTCCGGAACGCAACCGGATCATATCTGGTTTGACGCCTGCCACTTTTGTTATCGAGGCAAGGGTGAAGAGTGGTACTTTAATAACCGTAGATCAAGCACTGGAGCAGGGCAGGGATGTGTATGCACTTCCAGGACCTGCAGGCAGCCCTACAAGTGAAGGGTGTCATAAGATGATCAATGAAGGTGCAAAGCTCGTTCATACGTACCATGACATTCTTGAAGATTGGTTAGAAAAATTTGAATAATACGCTGGAAAGGTGTTACAGTCATGAGGAGTATTGTACCATTTTTAAACTTTTTTTATAAAAGTATGTTTGACAAACGGTTTCATTGTATTTAATAATAGGGAAGATTTATTTTATGAAAATATTAAAAGAGACAACACCTCTATGGGAGGAACCTATATGGCAGATTATCTTGTAATCGTTGAGTCACCTGCAAAGGCTAAAACTATTGAACGATACCTAGGAAAAAAATACAAAGTGAAAGCTTCACTAGGTCACATCCGTGATTTACCTAAAAGTCAGATGGGTGTAGACGTTGAAAATGAATTTGAACCTAAATACATTACCATACGCGGGAAAGGCCCCGTACTGAAAGACTTGAAAACTGCTGCGAAAAAAGCTAAGAAAGTATATCTCGCAGCCGACCCCGACCGTGAAGGGGAAGCCATTGCCTGGCACTTGGCGCATAGTCTTGACATTGATGACAAATCAGAATGCCGCGTTGTTTTTAACGAGATCACGAAAGAAGCGATCAAAGATTCGTTCAAACATCCACGCACTATCGACTCCCACCTTGTGGATGCCCAACAAGCGCGGAGGATATTAGACAGGCTTGTCGGTTATAACATCAGCCCGATCCTTTGGAAAAAAGTTAAAAAAGGCTTGAGTGCAGGCCGGGTTCAATCGGTGGCTGTCAAAATTATCATTGACCGTGAAAATGAAATCAAAAAATTCGAACCCGAAGAATACTGGACCATCGAAGCGGATTTCTTGAAGGAAAAGGAAAAATTCGAAGGGTCTTTTTACGGAGTCGACGGAAAGAAGCAAGACTTGAAAACAGAAGACGATGTAAAAAAGGTTCAGGAACGTATGAAAGGCAAAGACTTCTCGGTTGAAAAAGTAAATAAAAGAGAGCGCAAACGGAATCCTTCCCTTCCATTCACAACCTCTTCTTTGCAACAAGAAGCAGCCAGAAAGCTGAATTTCCGTGCGAAGAAAACGATGATGATCGCGCAACAGTTGTATGAAGGAATTGATCTAGGTGGAAAGCAAGGCACGACTGGTTTGATTACGTATATGCGTACAGATTCAACCAGACTTTCCAATACAGCTAAAGAAGATGCGAAACAATATGTTGTAAGCAACTTCGGTAAGGAATACCTGGGCAATAATAAAGCGGCCAAAAAGCAAGAAGGTGCACAAGATGCTCACGAAGCGATTCGTCCGACAGGCGCTGACCATGACCCTAAAGCGATGAAGAAAATATTATCGAGAGACCAATACCGCTTATATAAACTGATTTGGGACCGTTTCATATCAAGTCAGATGGCCCCTGCTGTGCTGGATACGATGACTGTCCATCTATACAATGAAGGTGTTGAATTCAGGGCAACTGGTTCAGAGGTTAAATTCAAAGGATTCATGAAGGTTTATGTGGAAGGTAATGATGACAACAAGAAAGAAAAAGATAAACTTCTTCCTCATTTACAAGAAGGGATGACAGTGAAGGCTGAAGAAATCAAGCCGAATCAACACTTCACCCAACCACCTCCGCGTTATACGGAAGCCCGCCTTGTTAAGACGCTGGAAGAGCTGGGGATCGGACGACCATCCACTTATGCTCCAACGTTGGACACGATTCAACGGAGAGGCTACGTTGCTTTGGACAACAAACGTTTTGTGCCGACAGAACTTGGGGAGATTGTTTTGGAGCAACTGAGAGAATACTTTCCTGAGATCATCGATGTCACCTTTACAAAAGGTATGGAAGATGACCTTGATGCAATTGAAGAAGGGACAGAAGAGTGGGCAAACATTATCGACCAATTCTATCAAGGCTTCCACCCCCGTTTGGAGAAAGCTGAAAAAGAGATGGAAGAAATCGAGATCAAAGATGAACCTGCAGGAATCGACTGTGAGAAATGCGGACACGAAATGGTTTATAAAATGGGCCGGTACGGAAAGTTCCTTGCCTGCTCCAATTTCCCAGAATGCCGCAATACGAAGCCGATATTGAAAAAAGTCGGTGTTACTTGTCCGAAATGTAAAGACGGAGAAGTTGTCGAGAGGAAAAGTAAAAAGAACCGCAAATTCTTCGGGTGTGAAAATTATCCCGAATGTGACTTCATCTCATGGGATAAGCCGATCAGTCGCCCTTGCCCTAAATGTGAGTCTTTACTTGTCGAAAAGAAATCCAAAAAAGGCACCCAAATCCAGTGTACGAGTTGTGATTACAAAGAAGAACCACAATCCTGATCATGTTATATTTTGAAGAGTCTATGACTATCCTTATGGTTATAGACTCTTCTTTCTTTTCTTTTTGATTGACACTCCTAATATAGGGAGCTATAATTACGGTTTGGTAAGGCTATATACTTGACAGACATTGGAAATTGAATTGGGAAGATAGAAAATAAAATTGCTTACTTACATGAATTTAGTTGGAAACAATTCAGAATTTTGTTACATTTTTATTAAAGCCATTGTGGTGCTGTTCCTAATTGTGATAAAATTTAAACGCCTTCGTGAGGTGAAATATGAAATCTGCCCATATGTACAAAAAAGAGTTCATGGAGTATCTCCAAATTGAAAAAAATGCATCTCCATTGACAATACAGCATTACGGGAGAGACATTGATGAATTTATCGAGTTTATGAATTCTGAAAGCATCACCTTACTTGACTGCGATTACCCTGACATCCGTGTGTTTTTGTCCAGACAACATGAAGCCCGCTTTTCCAGAAGGTCCGTTTCGCGGAAGATATCAAGCCTTAGAAGTTTCTTTCGTTTCTTAGAACGGGAAGAAAGCGTTAAATATAACCCATTTTTGAATGTATCACTGCCGCGTGAGGATGTACCTATTCCTGAGTTTTTTTATGAGGAAGAGCTGGACCAGCTTTTTACAATCAGTGATTTGACTACTCCTTTAGGCCAACGCAATCAAGCGCTGATCGAGTTGATGTATGGTACAGGAATTCGAGTCAGTGAGTGTGTCAAGATGGAAGTGGGAGATCTTGATTTTTCGCTCGACACTGCACTTGTTCAAGGAAAGGGAAGGAAAGAAAGGTATGTACCTTTCGGGCAGTTTGCTGGAAAAGCACTGAAATCCTATATTGAAGAGGGAAGAAATGAGCTTGCTTCAAAAAAACAGGAGGACACTAAACGTTTATTCCTCAATGCTAAAGGAGGACCATTGACTGAAGATGGCGTGAGGCTGGTTTTGAAAAAAATGGTCAAGGATGCGTCGTTGACCGTCAATATCCATCCACATAAACTGAGACATTCTTTTGCGACACATTTATTGAATGAAGGAGCGGATCTGCGTTCCGTGCAGGAATTGCTCGGCCATGAACACCTTTCTTCAACACAAATTTACACTCATGTAACTAAAGACCGGTTGAGGAATGTATATATGAACAGCCATCCCAGAGCGAATAAGAGGTGAAGGTAATGAATCAACAATTTCATGCTACGACGATTTTCGCTGTCCAACACCAGGGAAAGTGTGCTATGAGTGGGGACGGTCAAGTGACATTGGGAAATCAAGTCGTTATGAAGCATAAAGCGAGAAAAGTGCGCAGAATTTACAACGATCAGGTCCTGGCAGGGTTTGCTGGTTCAGTAGCAGATGCTTTCACACTGTTTGAAAAGTTCGAAGGAAAGCTTGAAAGCTATGACGGCAACTTGGCCAGGGCGTCTGTTGAACTTGCCAAAGAGTGGCGCAGTGATCGTGTTTTGCGAAAGCTGGAAGCAATGCTGATCGTGATGGATAAAGAAAATATGTTTCTTGTATCCGGTACTGGGGAAGTAATAGAACCGGACGATGGTATTCTTGCTATCGGTTCAGGTGGAAATTTCGCATTGAGTGCGGGAAGAGCTCTCAAACGCTATTCCCCAGAGCAGTCAGCATCTCAGATTGCACAAGCTGCCTTAGAGATTGCTGGCGAAATATGTGTGTTCACAAACGATCAAATCATATTGGAAGTTCTCGAATAAGGGGGCATAAATGAATGTCATTGAATTTGACGCCTAAACAAATCGTTGAAAAGCTCGATCAATACATTATAGGGCAGAATAACGCTAAACGGTCTGTTGCGATCGCTTTGAGGAACCGTTACCGAAGGATGCAGCTGACAGATGATCTGAAAGATGAAATCGTTCCGAAAAACATTCTGATGATGGGGCCGACCGGGGTTGGAAAGACAGAAATCGCCCGGAGATTAGCCAAATTGGTCGGTGCTCCTTTCGTTAAAGTGGAAGCGACGAAATTCACAGAAGTCGGTTATGTCGGCAGGGACGTAGAATCGATGGTACGTGATCTTGTAGAAATGGCCGTCCGAATGGTGAAAGAAGAAAAAATGGAGACGGTCAAAGAGCGTGCAGAGGAACAAGCGAATAAGCGTTTAGTAAAGCTTCTCGTCCCATCTAAGAAAAAAGAGAACAATAATTTCAAGAATCCATTCGGGATGCTTTTCAACCAAAGTGATGAAGAGGAGAACGAGGCGGATCAAGAGCAGGAAGAAACAGAGATTGAGAAGAACCGGAGCAGGATCCGTCAGCAGTTGGACTTAGGTGAGTTAGAAGACCGTATCGTGACGATAGAAGTGGAAGAATCCCAGTCTTCTATGTTTGATATGATGCAAGGTTCCGGAATGGAACAGATGGGGATGAATATGCAAGATGCTTTCAGTCAATTCATGCCTAAAAAGAAGAAAACGCGGAAAATGCCTGTTTCAGAAGCACGGAAAGTTTTAACACAGGAAGAAGCAGGGAAACTTGTCGATATGGACGAAGTCGGTCAGGAAGCTGTTACAAAAGTAGAACAGTCAGGAATGATCTTCATCGATGAAATCGACAAAGTAGCTGCAAAAGGCGATAACCAGGCTAACGTTTCCAGGGAAGGTGTACAGCGTGATATCCTTCCAATCGTAGAAGGATCGACGGTCGTAACGAAATATGGTCCTGTTTCTACCAATCATATTTTATTCGTTGCTGCGGGTGCGTTCCATATGGCAAAACCATCTGATTTGATTCCAGAATTACAAGGACGCTTCCCGATCCGGGTCGAGCTGAATAAATTGAGTGTTGAAGATTTCAGGAACATTTTGACAGAGCCATCCAACGCTCTTTTGAAACAATATAAGGCATTACTTGAAATTGAAGGTATAAAGGTTGAATTTTCTGACGATGCTATTACTAGACTTGCAGAAATCGCTCATGAAGTGAACCAGGAAACGGATAATATCGGAGCGCGGAGGTTGCATACAATTTTAGAAAAATTGTTAGAAGACCTCTCATTTGAAGCTCCGGACGTGATGATGGAAAAAATAGAAATCACACCACAATACGTAGACAGCAAACTATCATCTATTGTCAAGAACAAAGATTTAAGTCGATTTATATTATAATTTATTTACCAACAAGGAGGAAATACACATGAATTTATTAGATCGTGCACGTAAAATCAACGCCATGCTACAAAAGACTACAGGGAAATCCGTCGACTTCAATGACATGTCCGCTACTTTAAGAGACGTCATTGAGGCTAATACATTCGTATTAAGCCGTCGTGGTAAGCTGCTTGGATTCGCGATCAACCAGGAGATTGAAAATGAACGCATGAAAGAGATGCTGTCTGAGCGTCAATTTCCACAAGAGTACACCCAAAACCTTTTCAACATCCAGGAAACAACCCCTGATATCGATATTAATAGCGAATATACAGCGTTCCCTGTTGAAAATCGTGAACTGTTTGAAAGTGGACTGACAACCATCGTTCCTATTATCGGCGGGGGACAGCGTTTGGGGACATTGATTCTCAGCCGTTTAAACGGTGCCTTCAATGAAGATGATCTGCTTCTTGCTGAATATGGTGCAACAGTAGTTGGGATGGAAATACTTCATGAAAAAACAGAAGAAATTGAGCAGGAAGCCCGCAGTAAAGCTGTCGTACAAATGGCGATCAGCTCTCTATCCTACAGTGAATTGGAAGCCATCGAGCATATCTTTGAAGAATTAGAAGGAAATGAAGGGTTGCTTGTAGCAAGTAAAATCGCTGACCGTGTAGGCATTACAAGGTCTGTGATCGTCAATGCACTGCGTAAGCTGGAAAGCGCAGGAGTTATTGAATCCCGTTCTCTAGGAATGAAAGGGACTTATATTAAAGTTCTTAACAACAACTTCCTGGTAGAGTTGCAAAAGCTTCGGACCAACTAAAAAGTCTGCACCGTATATAAGAAAAGTAGTTCAGTTTCAGAGGACAAGAATTTTCCTTGTACCCTCTGACTGGACTACTTTTTTTATTCGAAATTTTTTTTGAGAATCTCTTGGTAATAGTCTGCGATGGAGAAGGAGGGGTCTTAAAAAAGAATGAGATAGTTTCACTGACACATCAATAATAGAAATAGTCTGCAAAACCCTTAACAGTTTTAATACTATGCTGTATAGATCCAATCGTTGTGATTGTGAAGCACCGATGAGAAGCACAAATCACTGCAGGGTTTAAAATAAAAAAAGGGGGCCAAATGTCCGGGGACATGACCCTCTAGTGAAAACTCCCATTATGTCTAATCCTACTTCTTATGTAGCACAAATATTCACCCACAGGAAAAAATAACCTATTCTAAATTACTAAAGTAGGGGTTTTTTTATTTGACTAAAAATTAATACTATTCGACATGAAAGTGTGTAATAATGTTTATTATAATTGAAAATACGACAATTTCCAACAAAAGCCAAATAAATAGCTCTAATGGTCCTGGTCCTTTAGATCTGTTTGCAATACTCTCGTAAAAACCTGTCATAAAACATAGACACAAGTATACAAATTTTTTTACAATTGTCTCTGTGAGTATGGAATAATGTCGAATCGAGGTGAAGGCGATGAAACTCTTCAGTGATACATTTACCACCTTGGAGAATGCTTTAAACTATTCTTCTGCAAAAAACAGAGCTATTTCGAATAATATTGCCAATGTTGACACGCCTGGGTATAAGGCGAAAGATGTGGCATTCAAAGATGTGCTCGCACAGGAACGTTCATCGTTCCAAACGAAAAGAACAAACGAGCGCCACTTTCAATTCGGTCCTGATACTTCTGAATCATACCGAACTTTCACAAAATCCAACACTACATACAATCACAATGGGAACAACGTCGATATTGATAAAGAAATGAATGAATTAGCTCAAAACCAAATCCAATACCAGGCTCTTGTCGATCGAATGAGCGGTAAATTCCGCAGCTTGGAATCAGTCATTAAAGGAGGGAACTAGACGATGAGTATTTTCCATTCCATGAATACAAGTGCAAGTGCCTTGACAAGTCAGCGTTTAAGAATGGATGTCGCATCTTCGAATATAGCCAATGCCAACTCCACAAGGGCCACCTTGAATGAAAATGGTGAGTGGGAACCATACCGTCGCAAAATGGTCGTGTTCCAACCGGTTGAAAATAACTTTCAAAACTTCTTACATAAAGCTGCTCAACAGGGTTCTTCTGGTTCAGGGGTGGAAGCAACACAAATCAGAGAAGACGAGGAGCCATTCAAAGTGGTCTTCAACCCGAACCATCCTGATGCAGGGGAAGATGGATATGTCCAAGTGCCGAATGTTGACCCATTGCAGGAAATGGTGGATATGATGAGCGCCACACGTTCTTATGAAGCGAATGTGACCTCAGTGAATGCTTCGAAAAGCATGCTTATGAAAGCATTAGAAATCGGAAGATAATTAAAGGTTAGGAGAGTATGGTTATGCCAGATTTGAACGCAGTATCAGGTTCCCAATCCGCAACAGTACAGCCCTCCGGTTCCCAGTGGAAACAGAAAGTCACACCTGGAGAAGCCCAGGCTACCTTTTCTAAACAATTGAAAGAGGCCATAGAAGGTGTGAACGATGCGCAGGTAGCATCGAATGACAAAACGAAAGCTCTTGCGCGTGGAGAAATCAATGATTTACATGATGTGATGATTACTTCGCAAAAGGCTAGTATTACGATGCAGACAGCAGTAGAAATGCAAGGCAAAGTGGTCGAAGCCTATAAAGAAGTCATGCGTATGCAAGTCTGACTGAACTAAGGATAATCCGCACTAAACTATTCGCATAGGTCGTGCTTTTTTTGGGGGCAACTATGAAAGAAAAAATATCATTATATAAAGAAAAAATAATTACCTTTTGGAAAGAACGAAAAAAGTCGCAAAAAGGACTGATCATAGGGACGGCCCTTGCTATCATTCTCATTATTTCATTGACAGGGATTTTTGCTTCAGGGTCTAAAATGGTGCCGTTATATCGGGATTTGACGTTACAGGAAATCGGTCAAATCAAAACCGAACTTGATGCCAAGGGGATTACTTACGAGTTGGACCAGGGTGGGACGACGATTCTTGTTCCTGAAACACAAGCGGAAGGGCTGCTTGTAGATTTAGCTGCAGCCGGACTTCCGAACAGTGGCTCTATTGATTACGGCTTCTTCAGTGACAATACCTCGTGGGGGATGACGGATAACGAATTTGATGTCATTAAACTCGATGCCATGCAGACTGAACTTGCCGACCTAATGAAGGGGATTGGCGGCATTCAAGATGCAAAAGTGATGATCAATATGCCTGAAGAACAGATTTTCGCTTCTGAGTCAGGTCAAGAAGCCTCTGCGTCGGTTGTATTGGATGTCCAACCGGGGCATCAGATTGAAAATAAACAAGTCGAAGCTCTTTATAATCTAGCTTCTAAGTCTGTTCCAAATCTTTCTAAAGATAATATCGTCATCATGGACCAGAATTTCAACTATTTTGACATAAATGATTCTCCGAGCACTGGCGGGGAGAATGCTTATACATACCAGCAAAATGTAAAGCAGGATATTGAGAGAGATATCAAGCAGCGTTTACAACGCATGTTAGGCATGATGATCGGCCAGCAGAAAGTCATTGCAACCGTGACAGCTGATATTGATTTTACGAAAGAACAACGTGTAGAAGAGCTAGTCGAGCCTGTCGATCCAGACACAATGGAAGGTTTGCCTGTCAGCGTCGAACGTATTGAAGAAACGTATGAAGGCGGAATTCCGGAAGGTGGTGTCCCGGGGGCTGGGGATGAAGATATCGCCAATTACCCTGCAGGTGAGAACGGCTCCGACGGCGACTATGAGATGAACCGTGAAACAATTAATAATGAATTCAACCGGATTAAGAAGAACATAGAGGAAAGCCCTTATAAGGTGAGGGATTTAGGTATTCAAGTAGCTGTGGATAATACGAAAGGAACGACTGAAGATGGTGAGGTCGAATATTTAACAGCGGCAGAACAACAAACGGTTGAAGAAAGCATTCAATCGATTGTCGATTCCATGATCACTACTTCTATTAATGGAGATTATGGAGAAGTCAATCCAGAAGAGAAAGCTTCCATAGTTTTTCAGGAATTCAATGGGAAAGCTGACTTCCCAGACTCTGATCCGGGCATTCCGTTATGGATGTATATAGTAGGGGGATTGTTAGCCTTCATCATTGCTGTTCTCGTTTGGATGTTGTTCCGCAGGAGAGGCAATGAGGAAGACGACTATGTCATGTACGAGGAACGCATCCAGGAAACGCCTGAACCGCGTGAAGTACCTGAGATAGAAGAGAAAGAAGATGAATCGACTCACAAACGAAAACAGCTGGAAAAAATGGCGAAAGAAAAACCGGAAGATTTTGCAAAATTACTGCGATCATGGATTGCGGAAGATTAGAGGGGGTCCTATTATGCCCTTGAAGAAACCGGGGTTGACAGGCAAACAGAAAGCAGCCGCTTTGTTGATCTCTCTTGGGCCGGATGTGGCAGCTCAAGTTTACAAACATTTAGATGAAGAAGAGATCGAACAGTTAACATTAGAAATCTCTTCTGTACAAAAAGTCGATGCGCAAGAGAAAGATGAAATACTGGATGAATTTCACCAAATAGCCTTAGCCCAGGACTATATTTCCCAAGGGGGTATCGGCTATGCCAAAACCATCCTTGAGAAAGCATTAGGGTCTGATGAGGCTTCCAACATCATTGGCCGATTGACTTCCTCACTCCAGGTGAAGCCGTTTGATTTCGCTCGTAAAGCAGATCCGAACCAAATTTTGAACTTCATTCAAAATGAACACCCGCAAACGATAGCGCTTGTGCTTTCCTACTTAGATGCTGAACAGTCTGGGCAGATACTCTCTGAACTGCCTCAGGAATTACAAGCAGACATCGCCAGGAGGATCGCAACAATGGATTCGACTTCGCCTGAAGTGATCAGTCAAGTAGAACAAATACTGGAAAAGAAATTATCGACCACCGTTACCCAGGATTATACAGAAACCGGCGGAATCCAAGCAGTCGTCGAAGTCTTGAACGGGGTCGACCGAAGTACGGAAAGAACCATTCTGGATTCTCTTGAAATCCAGGATCCTGAGCTCGCAGAAGAAATCAAGAAACGGATGTTTGTCTTTGAAGACATCGTCGCCCTTGATGATCGGGCCATCCAACGTGTCATCCGTGATGTCGACAATGATGACTTGCGCCTATCATTGAAAGTCTCAAGTGAAGAAGTGAAAGACATCGTGTTCAATAATATGTCGCAGCGGATGGCAGATACGTTCAAAGAGGAAATGGAATTTATGGGCCCTGTACGTCTCCGTGATGTAGAAGAGGCTCAAACTAGAGTCGTATCAACGATTCGCAGGCTTGAAGATGTTGGTGAAATTGTCATTGCAAGGGGTGGAGGAGATGACATCATTGTCTAATCACACATCCGGCAGGGTGATTCAAATCAAACCTATCCGCACAAATGATGAATCTCCTGCCGAAAATAATGAACAACACCATCTTCTGAAAACGGAAGAGAAGCGAAAAGAAGCGGAAGCAGCATTGGAAGCAGCTCAATTGAAAAGAGATCAACTTTTAAAGAATGCAGAAAATGAAATTGAAGAATTGAAGCAGGCATGGGAAGCAGAAAAACAGGATTTACAAAATGAAGCTTACCAAAATGGTTTTGACCAGGGTGTACAGCAAGGGGAAAAAGATGGGTATGATTCCTACATTGATAAATTGAAAGTAGCGAATGGAATCATCGAGCAAGCCAAAGAAAGGCACGACAACATCGTAAAGAGCAGCGAAGAAACAATAGCTGAAATTGCTCTTCAATGCTCAGGGAAAATTTTGCACCAACAGCTTGAAGATTCACCTGAAATGTTTTTGCCTCTTGTAAAGAAAGTCGTCCAAGATGTTCAAGACCAGCCTGAAATCGTGGTTTATGTCCATCCCGATCAATATGGAACGGTTCATTCCCAGACGGAAGAACTGAAAAGGCTGGTCGGCCATAAAACCCAATTGACCTTATACGCCGACGAAGATCTAGTCCCATTTTCTTGTCTCATTGAATCACCATTTGGAAGGGTCGATGCTGGTATTGACAGCCAATTAACTGAGTTGCGAAAGAAAGTATTGGATTTTGCTAATGGAGAGATAGGACATGAATAAACAGGCATATTTGAATGCCATCGACCAAGCGGACACGTTCAAGCGCTTTGGGAAAATACACCGGGTTGTAGGTTTAATGGTTGAATCGAAAGGGCCTGAAGCTTCCATTGGAGACCTTTGCTACATTCACCCGCCTACAGGTAACTCCGAACCGATTGCTGCTGAAGTTGTCGGATTCAATAATGAGAACATTCTTCTCATGCCCTATAAAGAAGTGAGAGACGTAAGCCCTGGCAGCCTTGTAGAAGCGACCGGTGAGCCGCTGAAAGTCAAAGTAGGAATCGGTCTGATTGGTAATATTCTAGATGCGACAGGACACCCTCTTGATGGAAGCGATCTTCCAAGTGGTTTGAAAATGTATCCGACCGAACAGAACCCGCCAAACCCGTTATCACGGCCTCCAATCAAAGAACCGATCCAAGTAGGCGTGCGGGCGATCGATTCACTTTTATCTGTCGGCAAAGGGCAGAGGGTCGGTATATTTGCCGGGAGTGGAGTCGGAAAAAGTACACTGATGGGGATGATCGCCAGAAATAGTTCTGCAGATTTGAATGTGATCGCACTGGTCGGTGAGCGCGGGCGTGAAGTTCGGGAGTTCATTGAAAACGATCTCGGAGAAGAAGGGCTGAAACATTCCATCTTAGTTGTAGCTACTTCAGATCAACCTGCCTTGATGCGGGTGAAAGGTGCTTACACGGCAACCGCGATCAGTGAGTATTTTCGGGATCTTGGCTATAACGTGAACTTGATGATGGATTCAGTGACGCGCTTTGCAATGGCACAACGTGAAATTGGGCTGGCAACCGGAGAGCCTCCGACGACGAAAGGGTACACTCCCTCCGTTTTTGCATTGTTACCAAAACTTCTTGAGCGTACGGGTTCCAGTAAGGAAGGGACGATTACAGCGTTTTACACGGTGCTGGTAGATGGAGATGATTTGAATGAACCTGTTTCTGACACTGTCCGGGGGATTCTTGACGGTCACTTTGTTTTGGATCGTAAACTTGCGGAACAGGGACAATTCCCAGCCATCAACATTTTAAGGTCCATCAGTCGTGTAATGAAGCAAATCGCTTCGGAAGAACACTTGGAATCGGCGGAAAGACTGCGTGCATTGTTGGCCACATATGAGGAAAACAGTGAACTTATTCAAATAGGAGCATATAAGAAAGGCTCCAGCAGGGATATAGATCAAGCCATCCATTATCATTCTTCTATCATAAGTTTTCTTAAGCAGGGTATTCATGAACCATCGAGTTTTGAACGTTCTGTAGAAGACTTGAAAGAATTGTTCGTTTAGGAGGGAATTGAATCTTGGCGGATATACAAACATTTGAAAAGATCAAAGATATAAGAGACAAGGAAAAGCGTGAAAAACAGCTGTTCCATCAAGAAGCTGTAGATATTTTTGAAAGGAAAGCTGAGCAGTTATATGACGCATTGAAGAAGAAAGAAACCGCAGTCCACGAATTTAACCGCAAGCTTTCAGAGAAAACTGTGCAAGCAGGCTCATTCATCCAGCATCAAAACTATATCGCCCGCCTTGAAAAGAAAATAGATTCTCTTCAGCCTGCTGTCCAGCAAGCAAGAGTTAAAATGCAACAATCCCAATCAAAATTGACGGAAGCTCACGTAGAAGTGAAGAAGTACGAAACGTTAATTGAAAATAAATATCTAAAATACCAAAACTGGGTTAAGAGTGAAGAAAATAAGCATATGGACGAGTTGTCCATGCAACAGTACTTAAATTTTCAGAATAGGTGATCGGATGGCGAAGGGTGTACATAACGACAAACCAAAAGGAAACAAAATTCAGAAAGTCTTTTTTGCGATCGTCATTCCTTTCATATTTCTCCTTACCTTGACGTTGATTGTCCTGACATTGTCAGGAATCAATGTGTTCGAGGAAGCTGAAAAATATGCGAAAAAAATCCCTGGGGTTTCAGAAGTCACTTCTACCGACGAGCCAGCATCGGACCCGGAAGAAATGGATCGTTTGCAGGCGATGGTTGCCAATAAAGATGTAGAAATTGAACAATTGCAGCAGGATGCTGATCAAAAGCAAGCAACCATAGAAGAAATGGATCAACAGATTCTTAAACTCGAAAAGGAGCTTGAGGATAGCTTGCCGGAAGATGGTGAAGATCCAAATCAAAAAGCAAAGGATTTGGCGGCCTCTTTTCAAGAAATGGATCCTGAAGAGGCGGCTCCGATTATTGGGAGTATGAGTCAGACCTTAGCGGTGCAAGTGATGAGAGAAGTGTCTAGTGAGGAAAGAGGAGAAATATTAGGTCAGATGGATCCAGAAGCTGCTGCAGAGATTGCAAGTATTCTATTAGAAGAATAATGGATTTTATTGAAAGGAGGTGAATAAGGATGAATCCGATTTTATCGAATCTTTTCAGCTCACCGAAACTTAATCTGGATAAAGGGATAGCTTCTGTAAAGGAACAAGGAAAAGATTCTCCCTTCCAGAAACTTTTTTCAGAGTTGAAAACGCTGGATTCAGCAAATCTGACTGAAGGATTGTCACAGAAAGAATTTTCAGATGAGCTAGCTGCATTGAAAAAGAAGCTCGAGCAATTGATGGAAAAAATGGAGAATCTCACAGAAGAGGTCGGCCCGTTGGGTAACTTAATCAAATTAAGTGAAGAACTGCTGAATGATACAGAGAGCTCCCTGGCGAACTTGGACACTGAGAAACTCGGAGCTATTAAAGCTGAGTTAGAGAAACTGAAAGCTCAGTGGAAGGAACTTGATCTGGACACAGCTGCTGAAGAGAGTAAGCAGATGACTGATCTCATGATTGGGGTTTTTGACCAACTCAAACTTTTGCAAAGTATGACAGGAGATAATAAACAGGGCTCCACTGGTAATGACCCCATTATATTTATTGCTCATCCCTCTATGAATGGACAATCACAACATGTTGCCGCAAAGAATACAGACAGCATAGAGAACCTGCATAAACTTTGGCAGAAATTCCAGCAACTTGTGAGTCCTCTGTTACAGGCAGAGGCTTCAACTGAACTTGATGCAAAAACAGGAACTGCCATCAAAGATCTGCTGCAACAATTCAGTAAGCTGGCAGAGTCGCTGCATGTCCAAGGGAAAGGTGATTGGGGGCAGTTGCTTGCGAAAGTGACAAAGGATGGAAGCGCCCAGGAGCAAAAAATCTTTCAACAGTTGATGACGACATTTCAAAACAGAATGAATATGCCGCAGAGCTATCATCGCCAAATGCCGGTAACTGGAAAAGACATAGCAAAATGGGTGCAGCAAGCTGTGGAAAATAATAACTCTACAGAACAAGCGTCAAATATAAAAAACACCAACCCTACAAATCAGTCAGTGATTCCAATGACGAAAGTGGAGCAGCATGTCATCCATGTCAACCAAAACCAGGATGCCTCATCTTCACAAAAACAGTTGCTTCAGCAATTTGAGCGCATTCTCAATTCAAGTCGGATGTTGTCGAATAAACCTGGCAGTATGGAATTGCAAATCAAACTCCGTCCAGCAAACCTTGGTGATTTGACAGTCAAGTTCGCTCAAATAAATGGGGAAATGGCTGTGAAAATCTTAGTCAGCAGCCAGGCAGCTAAAGAGATGCTTGAAGGAAATATGAGTCAATTGAGACATATGTTCTCACCACAACAGGTGGTAGTAGAAAAAAGTGATGCCTTGAATGCACAGCATCTGCAGCAAGAGTTTGGCTGGGATGAAGAGCAAGCGTTTGACGAGCAAAGCGGAGGCCAAGCTGATCAATCTTCCGAGCATAAAGAAGAACCTGATGAAGATGAGCTTACTTTTCACGAACTGTTAATGAATGAGAAAGCATAGGTGATTTTATGACAAAAATAGATCCATCTCTCTATTTGCAAAACCAGCAAACTAGGGGAACAGGAAGCAATAGCCTCGGGAAAGATGATTTCCTGAAAATATTGATGGCCCAAATAAAGAATCAAAATCCGCTTGATCCGATGAAAGACAAGGAGTTCATTTCTCAAATGACAGAGTTCTCAAGCCTGGAACAGATGACGAATATGTCACAGTCGCTGCAAGGCTTCATGGATAGCCAAAGTATGCCCCCATTGATCCAGTATAGCGGTCTGATTGGTAAAGAAGTGACGTATCCTGTCTATGATGAAGAATCCGGGTTGTTCGATCAGATGGAAACAGAGGTTGTACAAGCTGTCAACCAGAAAGAAGGCAGCACCTATTTGGAAATGAAATCTGGTGAGACGGTCCCTGTCGAAAGCATATCAAAGGTCAGTGACCTTACAGAAAGCGCAGGAGACGAGAAGGCAGGCGATTGATGATGGACCCTCGTGTACAGGCATTGCACCGGCCACTGAATATTCCGAGTAAAAAAAATTCTCAACCTAAAGTAGATCATTCATTCAGAAATGTTTTAGAAGAAGCGCAGGGTATTAAAGTCAGTAAACATGCAAAACAAAGGTTGGAAGACCGGGACATAGCTATCAGTGATTCCGCCTGGGAAAAGATTTCATCAAAGATGAATGAAGCAAAGCAAAAAGGAGTCACAGATTCACTGGTAATTACAAACGAAGCAACTTTAGTAGTCAGTACGAAGAACCGTACAGTCGTGACCGCTCTCGCTCGAGAAGAATCCGCCTCTCAAATATTCACGAACATCAACGGAACGATTTTCATTAATGATTAGGCTGGACCCAGAATGGGAGGCCTGTTACCATCTGCTGACTGACAGAAGCGGATGGACTCCACATAACCGAAAGGAATGTTTTTATTATGTTACGTTCAATGTATTCAGGTATTTCCGGAATGAAAGGTTTTCAAACCAAATTAGACACAATTGGTAATAATATCGCCAATGTCAATACTTATGGCTTTAAAAAAGGTCGGGTCACCTTCCAGGATATGATGAGCCAAACCATGTCAGGAGCCCAAGGTCCGACGGTAGGCGCTGGTGGAGATAACGTGCGTGGCGGACTCAACCCTTCCCAAGTCGGGTTAGGATCTCAAGTAGGTTCCATTGATACCATCCATACCCAGGGAAACCGACAAACAACGAACCGTCCATTGGATTTATCTCTTGAAGGAGATGGGATGTTCATTCTCGCAGAAGGCGGGACTGAGGAAATCGATCCTGAAGTACAAACGATTAATTTGCAGAATGTGAACACAAGTTTTACGAGAGCGGGGAACTTCTACCTTGATTCAGATGGCGCAATTGTCAATAACGAAGGTAAATATCTTGTCGGTCAACCTGAAGGAGAAGAATCAGCAGGAATCATTACGATCCCTGATACAGCTCAAAGCTTCAGTATCCAAACTGATGGATCGGTCAACTACGTAGATGAAAATGGCGATCCACAAATGGCTGGCCAAGTTCGTCTCGCAAACTTCTCAAACCCTAGCGGATTGGAAAAGATAGGCGGTAATTCATTCCAATATACAGAGAATGCTGGTGCGGCAATAGAGGGTCTGGATGACCTGCTTGTAGCCGGTCAGGACGGTACAGGCCAGATGGTGTCAGGAGCTCTTGAAATGTCCAACGTCGACCTTGCTGAATCTTTCACTGAGATGATTACGGCACAGCGGGGGTTCCAAGCCAATACGAGAATCATAACAACTTCTGATGAAATCTTACAGGAACTTGTTAACTTGAAGCGATAACAGAAGGGAGTAGGAGGGCTTCTTTTCAGGCCCTCCCTATCAATCTATGATTTCTTTATCTAAATTGAACGGACAACCGTTCACATTCAATGCAATCTACATAGAACACATCCAATCCAACCCTGATACAACGATTACAACAACGTCAGGGAGAACTTTTCTTGTTAAAGAATCAGAAGAAGAGGTCGTAAGACAGGTGAAAAAATTTTACCAGCAAATTGGTCTGCTGCGTGTTGTAGATAAGGTAGGTGAAAAGGATCGATGAACATATTCAAAACGATGATGATCACATTGAGTGCGCTGACCATTTTAGGTGTTGTAGCTCTTATAATTGTTTTTAATTTCAACGATTCGGAAGCTAGTGGAGAGCGGTCAATCGATGATATCCGTGAGTCTTCACTTGTAACAGAAGAAATTACCACAGACCTCCAAAGCGGCGATTACGTCAGAATCAGCTTCCGGATCGTCACGGATAGTAAAGATTCATTGGAAGAATTAGAAAAAAGAGACTTTCAACTGAAAAATTTGCTGATCAAGGAACTGGCCACGATGGAGGCAAAGGCTTTCAAATCCGGTCTATCCAATTTGGAAGAGAAAATTAAGCTGAAGCTTAATGAGGTCATGACAGAAGGAAAAATCACTGATGTATATACCGTCAACAAAGTCCTTCAATAATTGAATGCATGATGAAAGGGGGGTGAGGTTTTGGCAGAAGAGGTTCTCTCGCAGAATGAAATCGATTCGTTATTGTCCGCATTATCAACAGGGGAAATGAATGCGGAAGAATTAAGAAATGAAGAAAAAGAAAAGAAAGTGAGAGTTTATGATTTTAAAAGGGCTCTCCGTTTTTCCAAAGACCAGATCAGAAGTTTATCAAGGATCCATGAAAACTTCTCGAGACTATTGACGACTTATTTTTCAGCACAGCTTAGGACGTATGTGAACATCGAAGTCGCATCCGTCGATCAATTGCCTTATGAAGAGTTTATTCGATCGATTCCGACGATGACGATCCTGAATATATTCAGCGTACCTCCCCTTGAAGGGCGCATTTTAATGGAAACCAACCCTAATATCGCTTATGCCATGATGGACCGCGTGCTGGGAGGAAAAGGAAGCAGTGTCAACAAAGTTGATAATCTGACCGAAATTGAAACAACGATCATGTCCCATCTCTTTGAACGTTCACTGGAAAACTATCAAGAGGCATGGGGGTCTATCGTTGATATTGACCCGATGTTAGAGGAATTCGAAGTCAACCCGCAATTCCTGCAGATGGTGTCACCGAACGAGACGGTCGTCGTAGTCTCTTTGAATACCACGATCGGAGAAACAAGCGGCATGATCAATATATGTATTCCTCATGTCGTTCTTGAACCGATCATACCTAAATTATCTGTCCACTATTGGATGCAGAAAGAACAACCGAAAGACCGTGACCCGGAAGAAATCGAAGCTTTGAGCAGGACACTTAAAGGGGCAGAGCTGGATATGCGTGCCATCTTGGGAGAAGCTGACATGTCGATTCAGCAATTTCTGGAGATGAAGGAAGAGGATGTCATTCGACTCGACCAGGCGATCGACCAGCCGATGAGGCTGAAAGTGGATGATGAAGAGAAGTTTTATATACAGCCAGGAAAATCGAAAAACAAATTGGCTGTCCAAGTTATAGAGGAGTATAGAGGGGGTGCCGGACAAGATGAGTGATGATATGTTATCCCAGGACGAAATTGATGCGCTATTGAACGGCGGGGGGGATGATGCCAAGACAGAGGATCCCTCCGCTTCTATCAAGCAAGAGGAACATTTATCGACATTAGAAGAAGATGCTCTCGGGGAGATCGGGAACATTTCTTTTGGAAGCTCTGCGACAGCTTTGTCTTCATTATTAAATCAAAAAGTGGAAATTACGACACCGGAGATTTCAGTCGTTGGTCGTGCCGACTTACCGAATGAATTTCCGAAGCCTTATGTGACTATCGGAGTCACTTATACAGATGGATTTTCTGGTGAAAACGTACTTGTTATCAATACGAAAGATGCAGCAATTATCGCAGATTTAATGTTAGGCGGGGACGGTGAGAATCCTGATGAACATTTGAATGAGATTGCGTTAAGCGCCGTCCAGGAAGCGATGAACCAAATGATGGGTTCTGCGGCTACGAGCATGTCTACGATTTTTAATAAAAAAGTGGACATCTCCCCACCAGCTATCGATGTCTTGGATCTGGAAGAAGATAAAGGAACCGAAACGATTCCCAATGATGAAGTATTAGTGAAAGTATCGTTCCAGTTGCAAGTCGGCGAATTGATAGATTCTAACATTATGCAATTGATACCAGTAGGTTTCGCTAAAGAACTCGTGGAAGAATTGATGAACCCTCCACAAGAAGAGGAAGAGGTCGTATCAAGCAAAGGGCAAGAGGGACCTCCCCAACCCGAACCCGAACCAGCCCCTCAAGCACCTGAGCAAAAGCCCACTGGACACCACCAGGAACAGATGCAGCAGGAAGCTCCGGCCCATCAGCAGCAAAGTTCCCCGCAATATGTCGGAGGCCCTGCTGGACAAGGTGTAGAGGAAGCGAATATACAAAGTGCTGAGTTCCAGAACTTTGACAATGTTCAACTGAATGGGTCTGAACAGAAGAACCTGGATATGTTAATGGACATCCCTTTGAAGGTGACAGTAGAACTCGGTCGTACGAAGCGTACGGTTAAGGAAATCCTGGAATTGTCTTCCGGCTCCGTCCTGGAGTTGGATAAACTTGCTGGAGAGCCTGTCGATATCCATGTGAATGATAAATTAATGGCCAAGGGCGAAGTCGTCGTCATAGATGAAAACTTTGGTGTGCGGGTAACAGATATTCTCAGTCCGAAAGAACGACTGACAAAATTACGATAATACACAAGTTGATAAGAGGAGGAAATAAAAATGGCAGAAAGAATTTTGATTGTAGATGATGCAGCATTTATGCGGATGATGGTGAAAGATATTCTGACTAAGAATGGATATGAAATTGCAGGTGAAGCAGAAGACGGACAGAAAGCTGTAGAAATATATAAAGATACCCAGCCGGATCTTGTGACAATGGATATTACGATGCCCGAAATGGATGGAATTACAGCTTTGAAAGAAATCAAAGCGCATAATCCGAATGCGAAGGTCATTATGTGTTCAGCAATGGGGCAGCAAGCAATGGTCGTGGACGCGATTCAAGCTGGGGCTAAAGATTTCATAGTCAAGCCTTTTCAAGCAGATCGCGTAATTGAGGCTATCCAAAAAGCATTGAGTTAAAGTAGGAATGTACATGTTTAAGACAACTAGATTGACAATCATTCTAGCACTGGTCGGTGTCTTCATAGCATCGGTACCTATGGTGGCGGCGGCCCAGCCATCTGCCTATGAATGCCTTGAGAACCCTCAATTGGAAGGGTGCCCATCTTCTGAATCTACAGGTGACCAAGAACAGCCGCCTGTAGAGGAGGAGATAGAAAGCCAAGAGGATGCATCAAGCTCTTCGTTAGTTTGGAATATCATAAAGCTTATTTTCGCATTAATATTTGTCGTCGCACTCATTTATGGCCTGTTGAAATTTTTTAATCAAAAAAATAAATTGTTTAATCGCAACAAAACTATGGAAAATCTCGGTGGAATGAACCTTGGGCCGAACCGTTCGATCCAGGCAGTAAGGATAGGCGGTCAAGTATTCATCCTCGGTGTAGGAGAATCCGTGGAAATGATTGCTGAAATCACGGACGAGTCTACAAAGAACACGTTGATGCAACAAGATGAACAAACTCAAGGTTCAACACCGTTTGCGATGGACAAATGGATCGGTAAATGGAAGCAGAAGAATGACCAGCCGAAATCAAGTGATTCCTCGATCCAGTTCCAACAGCTATTCGAAAACCAACTGAATGATATGAAGAAGAAGAGAAAGCAAGCGGTCGATGAGGATAGGAGGGATCAAGATCATGAATGAGTTCATTGATATTTTTTCAAGTTCAGATCCCGAAAGTGTCGCTACCTCAGTAAAGTTACTGCTGTTATTGACCGTCCTCTCGTTAGCTCCTGGAATTTTGATTTTGATGACAAGCTTCACCAGGATTTTGATCGTACTTTCCTTTGTTCGAACGTCATTGGCTACACAGTCAATGCCTCCGAACCAGGTTCTGATCGGAATTGCTTTGTTTCTTACTTTTTTCATTATGGCACCGACATTCCAGGAAGTTAACGACGAGGCGTTGACCCCTTTGTTCAATGAGGAAATCACCCTTGATGAAGCTTATGAAGAAGCAAGCATCCCGATGAAAGACTTCATGGGGAAACATACGAGGCAGAAAGATTTAGCTTTATTTATGAATTATTCCGATATGGATGCCCCGGAAACGATTCAGGATGTTCCGCTGACAACACTCGTACCTGCTTTTGCTATTAGTGAATTGAAGACTGCTTTTCAGATGGGATTCATGATCTTTGTCCCGTTTCTAGTCATCGATATGGCTGTCGCCAGTGTTCTCATGTCTATGGGGATGATGATGCTTCCGCCAGTGATGATTTCACTCCCGTTCAAAATATTACTTTTTGTGCTGGTAGATGGTTGGTACTTGATTTCCAAGTCATTATTAGAAGGGTTTTAGATAG
Source organism: Halobacillus litoralis (assembly GCF_004101865.1). Classification (NCBI taxonomy): domain Bacteria; kingdom Bacillati; phylum Bacillota; class Bacilli; order Caryophanales; family Bacillaceae; genus Halobacillus; species Halobacillus litoralis. The sequence continues at coordinate 310,182 of NZ_CP026118.1, read as the reverse complement.
GGGGTAACAAGATGAACAGCAATTTGGTCATATCATTCGCAAAAGAAGGAATTTACACTGTTTTACTCATATCTGGCCCTTTATTGATTTTGGCTTTGGCGGTCGGTCTGATTGTCAGTATTTTTCAAGCCACCACTCAAATCCAGGAACAGACGTTAGCTTTCATTCCCAAAATCGTTGCCGTAATGATCGGGTTGATCGTTTTCGGTCCATGGATGCTCACCAATATGGTAGATTTTGCAGAAAATATATTCAGTAATCTGAATATATTGGTGGGGTAACGTATGCTCGACTCGATCAATTTAGCGAATTTACCTGCTTTTCTTCTTATATTAGTGAGAGTGACTTCTTTTTTTGTCACTTTGCCTTTGTTTTCTTATCAGACTGTGCCTACACGGCATAAGGTTGCTTTCAGTTTTTTCTTAGCCAGCATTATGTACTTTACAGTCCCGACGCCAGAGTTGGTGATCGATGCAGAATATTTTCTTTTATTATTCAAGGAAGCTGCTGTTGGGATAGCCGTTGGTTTATTGGCCTACATCATCCTGTCTGCCATACAAATCGCTGGAGGCTTCATTGATTTTCAAATGGGCTTTGCCATTGCAAATGTCATAGATCCGCAAACGGGTGCCCAAAGCCCGTTGATCGGGCAATATTTGTATATTATTACACTGCTTTTCATCCTGGCAGTGGATGGTCACCATTTGATGATCGACGGTGTTTTTTACAGTTATGAATTAGTTGGTATCGATCAATTCATCCCATTCAGAGATGAAGGTTGGATTGAATATGTGATTCATTCCTTCAATAAAATGTTCATCATTGCTTTTTTGATGGCCACTCCTATTGTAGGCTGTTTATTTTTAGTCGATATTGCACTTGGCATCATCGCCCGGACGGTTCCTCAATTGAATGTTTTTGTGGTAGGTCTGCCATTGAAAATCTTCGTCGCTCTTTCTCTTTTAGTCATTGCGATGACGTTTTATGTCATGCTGATTCAGAATTTATTTGAAACGATGTTAGAGACGATGCGCGGACTCATGCAATTGTTCGGAGGTGGATGACAATGCTTTATTTGAACTTGGATCTTCAGTATTTTGCTGCCGATGAGAAAACGGAAGAAGCCACACCAAAGAAAAGGCAGGACACAAGGAAAAAAGGACAAGTTCCCAAAAGTCAGGATGTAAATACTGGGTTTCTGCTGCTCTTAGTCTTCGGAGCTTTATTTTTACTCGGTGGATATATGAAGGGAACGATGACAGGAATGTATGAGCTTGCCTTCAGCGAATACATCCATCGTGACCTGACACAGAAACAAACCCATTCGATGTTCGTAGAAATGACGATCGAAATTACAAAAGTGATTGCACCGATCATGGGGGTAGCGATTGTGGCCGGGCTTGCTTCGAATCTTTTGCAGGTCGGAATCATGTTTACAGGTGAACCATTGAAAGTGGATTTGAAAAAGCTGGATCCGATCAAAGGTGCTAAAAGAATTTTCTCGGCACGGGCCCTCGTTGAGCTGCTGAAATCTTTATTGAAAATAAGTATGGTGGGTGTCATTACATTTGCCATCATCTGGGTCAACAAAGATCAAATGCTTATGATGTCTCAAAAGTCGGTAGAGGTGGCGCTTGCCTTTTTCGGAACCATTACGACGATTATGGGGTTAGCCTCTGCACTGGCTTTACTTATTCTATCGGTTCTTGATTATACATATCAAAGGTATGACCATGAAAAAAACATAAGGATGTCAAAGAAAGACATCAAAGATGAACATAAGAACATGGAAGGGGACCCTCAAATCAAAGCGAAAATCAAAGAGAAGCAAAGACAGATGTCCGCTTCCCGGATGATGAGTGAAGTCCCGGATGCCGACGTAGTCATTACCAATCCGACTCACTATGCGATTGCTATCAAATATGAGGAATCAAAGTCGGAAGCTCCTTTTGTCGTAGCCAAAGGGGTGGATTTTCTCGCTTTGAAGATTAAAGAGGTTGCCAGATCCAATGATGTAATAACGGTCGAAAACCGTCCATTGGCACGTTCTCTTTATCAGCATTCCGAAATCGACCAACCGATTGATGAACAGTTTTATAAAGCTGTAGCTGAAGTTTTGGCTTATGTTTATCAACTGGAGAAAAAAATGTAACAGAAAGGAGTAGCCCTCATGTCAGCGAGAGATTTATCAGTAATTATCGGTGTGATTTTAATTATCATCATGCTTGTCATACCTTTGCCCGGGTGGCTCCTTAGTTTCTTTATCCTTGTGAATATCACCTTAGCGCTTATCGTTATTTTGGTATCTATGAACATGGATGAAGCCCTCCAGTTTGCCGTATTCCCGACCCTTTTGTTATTACTGACATTATTCCGTTTAGGATTGAATGTCTCTACTACTCGTTCCATCCTCTCGGAAGCTGAGGCTGGTGGGGTCATTGCCACATTCGGAACCTTTGTCATTGGCGGGAATCCGCTTGTCGGGTTTGTCGTTTTCGTTATCCTTGTCATCATACAGTTTTTAGTCATCACTAAAGGTGCGGAAAGGGTATCCGAAGTTGCAGCAAGATTCACCCTTGATGCGATGCCTGGTAAACAAATGAGTATCGATGCTGATTTGAATGCAGGAATGATCAATGAACACCAGGCTAAAGACCGGCGTGAAAAAATTGAAAATGAAGCTGACTTTTACGGTGCGATGGATGGGGCGAGTAAATTCGTCAAAGGAGATGCCATCGCCGGTATCATCATCGTTTTGATCAACATTATTTTCGGTTTGATAATAGGGATGGTCCAAATGGGCATGTCCTTTACTGAAGCGATTGATACATATATGCGTTTAACAGTTGGAGATGGGCTTGTCAGTCAGATACCTGCCTTGCTCATTTCGACAGCCACAGGAATAGTCGTTACCCGAGTAGCGTCACAGGGTAATTTGAGTTCAGATGTGACGAGCCAGTTGTTACGTTACCCAAAAATGCTTTACATTGCAGCTATAACGATATTCCTGCTCGGTTTAACACCGATTCCGATTTTACTTACCACATTGATTGCTGGTGTGCTAGGGTTTGGGGGTTATTGGCTGTCCAGAGAAGACCCAGAACCTGAACTTGACGAACCAGAAGAGCTGGATGAAGCAGAAAGTGATCAAATGAAATCACCGGAGAATGTCGTTAACTTAATCAGTATGGATCCGATTGAATTTGAGTTCGGCTATGCGCTGATTCCGATTGCCGACACGAATCAAGGTGGAGACTTGTTAGACCGGATCGTCATGATCAGAAGACAGTTAGCGATCGAGCTTGGAATCGTTATCCCGGTCGTTCGTATCAGAGATAATATCCAGTTGAACCCGAATGAATACCGTTTGAAGGTTAAAGGTAATCAAGTCGCCCAGGGTGAGCTTCTCCTTGATCATTACTTAGCAATGAGCCCTGGAGATGATGATGGTGGAATCGAAGGCATTGATACACAAGAACCTGCATTCGGTCTTCCAGCTAAATGGATTACAGAAGAGCAAAAGGATGAAGCGGAATTATCCGGCTATACAGTTGTTGATCCGCCCTCTGTCGTTTCGACACATATCACTGAGATCATCAAGCAGCAGGCTCACGCTCTGTTAGGCCGTCAAGAAACCCAGCAACTGATCGATCACCTTAAAGAATCCTATCCGATTTTAGTGGAAGAAGTAACACCGGAACCTCTCAGTGTAGGGGATATCCAAAAGGTTTTAGCCAAGCTGCTCCGTGAAAATATATCTGTGAAAAATTTACCCGTTATTTTTGAAACGCTTGCCGATTTCGCCAAGATGACGAACGATACTGAGTTATTAGGTGAATATGCACGGCAGTCCCTATCTGCTCAGATCACAAATCAATATAAGAAAGAAGACCATCGCGTGAAAGTGATCACTGTGTCCGGAAAAGTGGAGAAAGTCATTGCGGAAAACATCCAACAGACCGAACATGGCAGCTACTTAGCACTGGATCCTGATAATCAACAAGCGATCATTACGGCGGTGGCTGAGCAAGTCGAGCAAATGTCACTGCAGGAAGAGACAGCGATTCTTCTATGCTCACCAGCTGTCCGCATGTATGTGAAACAATTACTGGATCGCTTTTTACCACAAGTGGTCGTCTTATCTTATAACGAATTAGAACCAACTGTGGAAGTTCAGAGTATAGGGGTGGTGAATGTAGCATGAAGGTGAAAAAATTCCAAGCGGGGACAATGCCTGAAGTGATGAAGAAAGTAAGGGACGACTTAGGGGCAGACGCCGTTATATTGAACTCGAAGGTCATCAAGACTGGTGGATTTCTCGGGATGTTCAAAAAAAATCAAACGGAAGTGATTGCAGCCATAGATCCTCCAGAACCTAAAATGGTGAAAAGAGAGAAAAAGGAAGACGAGCTTCCAGATTTAGTACCGGAGAAAGAGTCAGGGGTGCAGGATAACCGGGAAATCATGAGAGAACTGCAACAATTGAAATCGATGTTAAACAGCCAAAAACCCGATTATCCTCCACTTTTTCAAGAAGCTTATCAACACATGCGGGATCAAGAAGTTGAGGATGCGATTTCTCGTCTTGTCATAGAAAATGTCAGAGAGAAGTACCAGGAAAATGAGGATCGGAATGCCATAGGCCGTCTCCTGGTAAAAGAATTATACGAGCAACTGAAAAGTTCCCCCTTTGGAAGACCTACATTCAGGAAACCTTTCGTCCATTTAGTCGGACCTACTGGAGTCGGGAAAACAACAACTTTAGCAAAGCTTGCCGCAGACGCTGCTTTGAATCATAACCTACGTGTGGGTTTCATAACCACAGATACTTACAGAATCGCAGCTATTGATCAGTTGAAAACGTATGCAAAGATTTTGGATATTCCGCTTGAGGTTGCTTATAGTTCAGAAGATTACAGAGAAGCGAAAGAAAAGTTGAAAGATTATGACCTCGTCTTAGTCGATACGGCTGGCCGAAACTTCAGAGATGCTTCTTATGTTCATGAGTTGAAGGAAATGATTGACTTTGAAGAGGATTCCGACAACTTCCTTGTGTTAGGTTTAACGAGTAAATATAGCGATATGAAGGAGATATTCGAGCAATTTCACGATATTCCCATTCACCAGATGATTTTCACGAAGGCTGATGAAACAGCGAGTATCGGAAGTGCCATCAATATGATGATTACTCATGGAGTCGGTGCAGCTTATCTGACAAACGGACAAAACGTCCCCGATGATATAAGGGAAGCTTCTGCAATGAACATGGCGAGAAGCGTCATGGAGGGATTCGTGAATGAAGGATCAAGCTGAGCTGCTCCGCACTCGTATGAAGCAAAATGAACATACACCCCCCGCTAAAACGATAGCGATTGCAAGTGGTAAAGGGGGAGTTGGCAAATCCAATTTTTCTATAAATTTTGCCCTGAAATTGATCGAACAAAAGAAACGCGTTCTTTTATTCGACTTGGATATCGGTATGGGGAACGTTGATATTCTTTTAGGTCTGACACCTAAATATTCTTTTGTGGATTTATTCAAAGAGGAGTTGGAATTTAGTGAAATTATTGAATCAGGGCCAAATTCCCTATCTTACATAGCAGGAGGCTCAGGATTGTCGCAAATTTTCCAACTGGATGATGAAAAATTTTCATATTTTCAAAGACAATTTGCAGATTTAACCGGCATTTATGATTATATTCTATTTGATATGGGAGCTGGAGCAACCAATGATAGTTTGAATTTCATCAGTGCCGCGCATGAAGCCTTTGTCGTAACAACCCCTGAACCAACTTCCATCACGGATGGCTATGCAATGATTAAACACTTAGTGAAAAAAGATCCGAAATTGCCAATCAAGGTCCTAGTAAACCGTTCTTTGAGTAACGAAAATGGTCAACAGACTTTCAATCGTTTACAAATGGTAGTCAAACGTTTTCTCAATGTGGATATTGAATCACTTGGAACGATTCCTGATGACCGGGTGGTTTTAAAGGCTGTCAATCAACAGTTACCCTTCGTAATAGACCAGCCTGGCAGCAAAGCGAGTAAGTCGCTGGATCAGATTGTCCGAAAATATTTGAATGGGCAGGTACAGATGAGGCAAGCTGACTCGTTTATGGCAAAGTTAAAAAGATTAGTATTTGAGAGGTAACGATATGAAGAAAGTTAATGTACTGATTGTTGATGACTCTGCATTCATGCGACGTATTCTGACAGATATTTTGAATAAAGATTATCGGATCGAAGTTGTCGGGACAGCCCGTAATGGGAAAGATTGCCTTCAGAAGATGGAGATGCTGAAACCTGATGTCATCACACTGGATGTTGAAATGCCCATAATGGATGGTTTGGAAGCTTTGGATCATATTATGAAAAAAAATCCGAAGCCTGTCGTCATGGTATCAAGTCTGACTAAAGAGGGTGCCGAAAGTACGGTTAAGGCTATGAGTCTTGGTGCTGTTGATTTCATCCAAAAACCATCAGGATCGATTTCACTGGATATGGAAACTGTGGACAGTCATATCATCAAAAAAGTTCTGGTTGCAAGTGACGCGAATGTCGTCACATGTGAACAGCCGCTCCTCCATAAAAAAGTCCCGTTGCCTGATGATTATCAACTTAAAGGTAATCTTGTAGCTATCGGAACTTCCACAGGTGGTCCGAGAGCACTTCAACAAGTATTGACTTCACTGCCAGGTGACCTTCCCGCGCCGATTGCAGTCGTCCAGCATATGCCTAAAGGATTTACAAAGTCACTGGCTGACCGGCTTGATAAACTTTGCAGCATTCAGGTGAAAGAGGCAGAGCACTTAGAGAAGTTGATAAATGGAACGGCTTATATTGCCCCGGGCGGGTATCATATGCACGTTCGTCAGAAACAGAATGAATTAGTCATTGAATTGGATGAATCTGATCCAGTCCATGGTCACAGACCTTCGGTGAACCGGTTATTTTCCTCCCTTTCCCAATTGAAAGGCATCTCGACTACATCGGTTGTTATGACGGGAATGGGAGCGGATGGAGCTGAAGGGTTATTTGAACTTAAACAACGAGCAGGGGGGACACACAGTATTGCTGAAGCTGAAACCTCTTGTGTCGTTTACGGCATGCCCAAAGCGATCGTTAAATCAGGTCTGGCTGATGAAGTTAGAGAACTTAGGGATATCAGCCGAAGTATCATAGAGTCGCTTCAAATAAAAAGGGGGTAGAAGTAATGGAAATAAATCAATATTTAGAAGTTTTTATCGATGAAAGCAAAGAACATTTACAAGCCATTAATGATCATCTGTTAGTTTTAGAGAAAAATCCACAAGACATTACGATTGTAAATGAAATATTCCGCTCTGCACATACACTGAAAGGTATGTCCGCGACGATGGGATATCAGGATTTATCCAATTTGACGCATAAGATGGAAAATGTGCTGGATGCTGTCCGAAATGAAAAAGTGTCAGTGGATGAAAATATCCTTGATGTCGTTTTTGATTCTGTCGATGACCTTGAAGCAATGGTCATTGATATTGCAGAAGGGGGGACTGGGGAAAGAAATGTAGAGAAGGTGGTCCATCTCCTTCAATCGATTGAAAATGGAGAGTTACCTACAACGAGTACTATCCCACACGAAGAGCCGATCGATGCTCATAATATGGCTTCAAATGAACTTCAAATTGATGAATTCACCTCTGCTGTATTGGAGCAATCCTCTGAACAGGGCCAAAACAATTTTCGGGTGGAAGTCGCTCTAAGGGAAGATTGTTTACTGAAAGCGGCCCGTGTGTACATGGTTTTTGAAATTCTGGAACAATGCGGTGAAGTCATCCACTCGCAGCCGACTGTTGAACAATTGGAAAATGAGGAATTCGAAACGAGCTTTACCGTTTTATTAATTACGGGAGAGTCTGCTGAAGAAATCCAAAATAGAATAAATAAAGTATCAGAAATCGATCATGTTCAGGCGGGTGTTTTTGAAGCTCCTTCCCGCCTCGAAACCGGGAGGGAGGCAGAAACGGAATCTGCTGAACAAACGGCAATCACTAAAACAGAAACAAAGGCAGATATGCAGAAGCAAAACAGTGGAGAAAAGGAAACCAAACAAGTAGCGAATAAGACTATCCGAATTAATATTGATCGCTTAGATGTGCTTATGAATTTATTCGAAGAATTGGTAATTGATCGAGGGCGTCTGGAGCAAATTTCAAATGAATTAAAACATAGCGAATTGCAGGAAACGGTAGAACGTATGACGAGAATCTCAGGTGATTTGCAAAGTATCATTTTGAACATGCGCATGGTGCCTGTCGAACAAGTATTCAACAGATTTCCGAGAATGGTGCGTCAGCTTTCAAGGGATTTGAACAAGAAGATTGACTTAAGCGTTGTGGGTGCAGAAACAGAACTTGACCGGACAGTTATCGATGAAATCGGTGACCCTCTCGTCCACTTGTTAAGAAATGCTCTTGATCATGGAATTGAAAGTCCTGATGTGCGCGAATCCAAAGGGAAATCACCTACCGGGAAATTGGAATTGAAAGCCTATCATAGTGGAAACCACGTTTTTATAGAGATTTCGGACGATGGCGGTGGCATAAATCGGGATAAAGTAGAGCAGAAAGCAATCGCTAACAATGTCGTAACAGAAGAACAAGCGTACAATATGACTGATTCCCAAGTTTTTGAACTAATCATGGAAAGCGGCTTTTCCACAGCAGATATCATTTCTGATGTTTCAGGAAGAGGAGTGGGACTCGATGTAGTTAAGAATACGATTGAGTCGCTTGGAGGCAACATATCCATTGACTCTGTGCCGGGTGAAGGCAGTGTGTTTTCCATACAGCTTCCACTGACACTATCGATTATATCGGTCATGCTCGTAGAAGTGCAAAAGGAAAAATATGCCGTGCCGTTATCATCGATTATCGAAACAGCAATTGTTAAAAAAGAAGAGATTATGCATGCCCATAATAAGAAAGTGATAGATTTCCGTGGGAAAGTGGTACCACTAGTCTTTTTGAAAGATATTTTAGAAGTACCTGAGACTTTAGAAGAAGATGATTATTACTCTGTAGTCATAGTCCGTAAGGGAGATAAAATGGCAGCCCTCGTTGTAAATTCCTTCATAGGACAACAGGAAGTAGTTCTGAAATCACTTGGCGATTACCTCTCTGGAGTATTCGCGATCTCAGGAGCAACGATCTTAGGTGATGGCCAAGTCGCATTAATTCTAGACAGCAATGCATTGATTAAATAGTAGGAGGGATGAAAGATGTCTGAACAAGACAAGCAAATGTTGAAAGTAATCGTCTTTCAAATCAAAGACGAAGAATACACCATACCCGTTGAGCAAGTCGGCTCCATTGAAAGGATTATGCCGATCACCCGTGTTCCCGGCACAAAACCTTTCGTTAAAGGTGTGTTGAATTTGCGCGGGGTGGTCACTCCGATTATTGACCTTCGAGAAAGGTTTGAGATTGAAAGTACTGATAATACTGAACAGACGCGAATCATAACAGTGACTATTCAAGGCCTCAACGTCGGATTGATCGTGGATGCTGCCAATGATGTCCTTGACCTTGATGAGTCTACTATTGAACCTCCCCCTGAAGTTATCGGGACTGTTGAAGCAGAATACATCCAGGGGGTAGCTAAATTGGATCAACGTCTTCTCATTCTATTAAACTTGGAAAAGGTACTCTCCAAAGAAGATGTCCACCTTTTGAATAAGGTTCATGTTTAATACAAAAAGGTTTGATGGAAGATTGACTTCTTTTCATTTGGATGTATTGAAGGAAGTCGGTAATGTCGGTGCTGGTCATGCAGCTACTTCATTATCCAAGCTATTAGGGCGCAAGGTTGATATGCATGTTCCAGACGTCCAGGTGGTGGATTTTGATGAGGTCATGGAATTAGCAGGCGGAGCGGAAAGGGAAATGGTCAGTATTTTCTTAAGAATAGAAGGAGATGCACCTGGGAGTATGTTCTTTATTCTTCCTCCTCAGCAGGCGAATCGCTTTGTAGCGCTTCTTACGGGTGTGACGAATTTCGGGGAAAACCATGAAGAGGATGCTGAATTGGCTTCCTCAGCACTGCAAGAACTAGGGAATATCCTTTCAGGCTCCTATTTAACGGCACTCAGTGATTTTACCGATCTGTATCTTTATCCTTCTGTTCCTTCATTATCCA